>JAAUOI010000044.1 GCA_012036375.1 Allobrachymonas sp.
TGGGTGAGCTGGCTTCAGACGCTGGTCGCATCGAGCTGCTCGGGCAAGACATCACGCATTGGAGCGTGGCGCATCGCGCACGCGCAGGGCTGGGGGCGCTCGTATCAGATCAATTCTGTGATTCAGACCTTCACGGTGCTGGAAAACATTTTGCTCGCGGTGCAAAGCGGGCCCGTGGGCGGCCCACACAGCTTCCATTTTTGGCAAGCCGCCGCGCAAACGTCCTCTCTGGTGCAGCGTGCGCAAGAGATCATGAGCTTGGTGGGTCTGTCTGATTCGCAAGACCGCTTGGCAGGCGCTTTGGCCTATGGCCAGCAGCGCTTGATTGAGTTGGCCATGGCGCTGGCCTCCAGCCCGAAAGTGCTGTTGCTCGATGAACCGATGGCGGGCTTGGGGCCAGTAGAAACGCAGCAGATGATCGACCTGCTCAAGCGCCTGCAGAAAGATTACGCGATGCTGCTGATTGAGCACGACATGCATGCGGTGTTTTCACTGGCCACGCGCGTGAGCGTGTTGGTGTATGGCAAGGTGATCTTGTGCGATACACCAGAGGCTGTGCGCAATAGCGCGACCGTGCGTGAAGCCTATCTGGGCGATGAGGAGATCGCATGAGCACGCCACTTTTGCAACTCGAAGCTGTCGATAACGGCTATGGCATTAGCCAGGTGCTGTTCGGTATGAGCTTGTCCCTGCAAGCCGGCCAATGCGTGAGCCTGCAAGGGCGCAACGGCATGGGCAAAAGCACCACGATCAAAAGCATCATGGGTATTCAGAGCGCTTGGCGCGGCAAGATTGCCTTTAAAGGCCAGTGCATTGAAAAAGCGCCCTCGCATGCGATTGCCAAACTCGGCCTCGGTCTCGTTCCAGAAGGCCGGCAAATCTTCCCGAATTTGAGCGTGCGCGAAAACTTGATCGCGACCGCCATTCTTCGTCATGGCACCCGAAAAGATCGCAGCAATCCATGGACCTATGAGCGCGTGCTCACACTCTTTCCGCGCTTGGGCGAACGCTCGAAAAATTTCGGTAATCAACTCTCTGGCGGCGAGCAACAAATGCTGGCCATCGGCCGCGCTTTGATGACCAACCCAGAGCTGTTGATTTTGGACGAAGCCACAGAAGGCTTATCACCGCTGGTGCGCCAAGAAATCTGGCAAGCCCTGCGCACCGTGCGCTCGGAAGGTATGAGCATCTTGGTGATTGATAAAATCTCTCGGCGCTCTTAGATTTATGTGATCAACACACGATCATCGAAAAAGGGCGCGTGGTTTGGCAGGGAGATTCGGCCGCGCTGCGCGGGGATGCTGCGCTTCGTGAGCAGTATTTGAGCGCGTAAATCAGTGCCCCTCACTATGTAGTAGTTTCTTCTCGGTTACTCGCCAAGCAGCTGGCCTTTGCGCCCGATTGAGCAGCGAGCTCGAAGCACGGAGCGATCAGGGCCGCAGAGTCAAAGTGTCTGATCGAAGCGAAAAGATTTGATTTGAGGTGACGTGCCCTGAGCGCGAGTACTGCAGATGCTCCCCCGAAGGGGTCGCTGTTCGGGGCGCAAAGGCTAGCTGCTTGGCGAGTAACCGAGAAATGTGGCGGGCTGCAAGTGAGAAAACTCAAACCGCCCCCAACTCCAACTCCTTGAGCTGCTCCTCCTCCTGCGCATGCAAAAGCGCTTGCACGGTCTCGCTTAAATCGCCTTCCATGATGAACAGGAGTTTGTACAGCGTGAGGTTGATGCGGTGGTCGGTCATGCGGCCTTGGGGGAAGTTGTAGGTGCGGATGCGGTCGCTTCTGTCGCCACTGCCAATCAAGCCTTTGCGGGTGGCGGCTTCGAGAGCGGCGCGTTCGCTGCGTTCTTTTTCTTGAAGACGCGCCTGCAAGACTTGCAGGGCTTTGGCTTTGTTGCTGTGTTGGCTGCGGCCATCTTGGCATTCGGCGACCAGCCCGGTGGGCAGGTGCACCACGCGCACAGCGGAATCTGTTTTGTTGATGTGCTGGCCGCCAGCGCCTGAGGCGCGGAAGGTGTCGATGCGCAAGTCTGCGGGGTTCAATGTGATCGCTTGATGCTCATCAGGCTCGGGCATGACGGCTACCGTACAAGCGCTGGTGTGGATGCGGCCTTGGGTCTCGGTGGTGGGCACGCGCTGCACGCGGTGGCCGCCGCTTTCAAATTTAAGCTTGCCATACACTCGCTCACCTTCGATTCTTAATACAACCTCTTTGTACCCGCCGACCTCTGAGGGCGACTCGCTCATGATCTCCACGCGCCAGCCCTGTGTGGCGGCATAGCGCGTGTACATGCGGCACAAATCGCCCGCAAACAGCGCCGATTCATCGCCGCCCGTGCCGGCGCGGATTTCGACGAAGGCTGCGCGCTCGTCGTCAGGGTCTTTGGGCAGCAAGAGGCGTTGTAGTTCGTTTTCGAGCTGCGTTTTCTCGTTTTCTCCGCTGGCGATTTCTTCGCGTGCGAGTTCGGCCATGTCCACGTCTTGCAGCATCTCTTGGGCAGAGGCGATGTCGCGCTCGATTTGAATGTAGCGAGCGAGGCGACCTGCTGTTGGCGTGAGATCGGCATGCTCTTTGGACAGGGCGCGAAAGGCCGTCATCATCGGCCATGATGTCTGGCTTGGACAGCAGGCTTTCAACATCATGGAGGCGCTCGGCGAGTTGTTCGAGCTTGGTGCGGAGGAAGGGTTTCATGGATGGGTGAAAACTGAGTAACGCGAAAAACGCGAAATGAAGGCTACAGAAAAACGACAAAAATTCATTGGATTTTTTCGCGCTATTCGCGCACTTTTAGCGTTTTTCGCGTTGCCTAGGAAAAAACGACCAAGTGCGCAGGCTAGGCGGAACAGCTAACGCTCTTTAGCTTGCGTATCCGCCTCATGCGTGCGCAGATACAAGCGCTTCACCGCCTCTTGCGCCGCATCGCGTTGCACCACATCCGCCGCATTGAGCTGGCTAAACGCAGGGTGTAAAAATTTGCCTGCCACACCGCGCGAAAGTGCATCGAGCACGGCATCAATATCCTCGCCCTTGGTCAGCATGCGCTTGGCGCGAGAGATTTCTTGCGCACGCCATGCATCACTTTGCTGATTGAGCTGGGCAATGAGCGTTGAAGTGCCGTCAGTGCGCAACGCCATCCAGCGCAGAAATTCTTGCACGCCCGCATCGACGATGACTTCGGCCTGCGCCACTGCCGCTTGCCGCGTGTCTTTGGCGCTTTGCACTACGCCCGCGAGATCGTCCACCGTGTAGAGATACACGTCATCCAGCGCTTTAACCTCTGGCTCAATATCGCGTGGCACCGCCAGATCGACCATGAAGATCGGACGATGTTTACGCGCTTTCACAGCACGCTCCACCGCGCCCAAGCCGATGATGGGCAGCGTGCTTGCCGTGCAACTGATCACAGCGTCAAACTCATGCAAGCGGCTGGGCAGCTCGGCCAGCAGCATGGTCTGCGTGTTGTCAAACCGCGCAGCCAGCGCTTGCCCGCGCTCCACCGTACGGTTCGCAACCATCATGGAGCGTGGATTCTTCGCCGCAAAATGCGTTGCGGCCAATTCGATCATCTCGCCTGCGCCCACGAAGAGCACGCGGATTTTGCTGAGGTCTTCAAACAACTGCCCGGCCAAGCGCACGGCCGCTGCGGCCATGCTGATGCTTTGCGTGCCAATGTCTGTGCTGCTGCGCACTTCTTTGGCCACAGCGAAGCTGCGCTGGAAGAGCTGCTGGAGCGTGCTGCCCAGGGCCCCCGCATCTTGCGCTGCTTCAACAGCATCTTTGAGCTGCCCCAAAATTTGCGTCTCACCCAAGACCATGGAATCCAAACCCGCAGCCACGCGAAACGCATGCCGCGCGGCTTGCTCGTTGTGCAGCGAATAAATATGGCGTTGCAACTCTTGGCTGCTCACGCCGCCGCTTGATGCGAGCCATTGCAAGACTTGCGGCGCATGCGCTCCAGCATCTTGCGCCGCGCCATAGATTTCGGTGCGGTTACAGGTGGAGACGATGGTGAGCTCGGCATCGCTTTTGAGCGATTGACGAAGCGATTGCAGCGCGGGGCTGATTTGATCGACGGCAAACGCAAAGCGACCGCGCAGATCAAGCGGCGCGGTCGTGTGGTTGATGCCTAAAGCCCAGACTGACATAGCTCTATTATAGATTTTTAGTGATTTAAGGGTTTGGCCGGCGTATTACTTGTGCGGGGTGCTATTGAATTTGTAGTGATCTACTGTTTCGGTATCTTTGGGTTTTGATGATTGGAAGATTTCTTTTTATGAGTGCCGGCTGCGAGCGTGAGGCATTTCGCCCGCCTTCATAGTGGAGTACCACAAATCAGTCGGGCGAAATGCCTCACACTCGCGGCCTGTTAGCTACCTTGAAGATTTCAGTCCGCCCACGGTAACTACTTCAAGTACTGTTGATGCGCTGACATTGGAACTCGCTAATAACAGGCCTAGACAGAAATAACGGTGAAAAACAACCGATGGCCGGCATAAATACTGCGCAAGATGCTATGAATTAAAGAGCAATTCAGCCAGCTCATCCTGCGTAAACCCTGCCAAGCGCCGAGCTTCTTCGTTGATCGGCGCTCTCAAGCGAGGCGCGGCATGCTGCAAGCAGAGCTTCTGAAAATGAGCAATAGGATCAATCCCGTCGCGCTCGCAGAGCCAGCGATACCACTGGTTGCCAATCGCCACATGCCCCACCTCATCGCGCAAATAATATCCAAAATGCCCACGATCTTGAGCGCATCTGGCGATCCTACTTTGCGCAGCTTCGCTTGCATCGGCGGCGTCGCATCCAACCCGCGCGCCTCCAGCGTGCGCGGCACCAGCGCCATCCGCGCGACAATGTCGCCCTTCGTGCGCTCCACCATATCCCACAAGCCGGTATGCGCCGGAAAATCGCCATAGTCATGCCCCATGCTTTGCAGCTGAGTGCGCAGCAAGCTGAAATGCATGGCCTCCTCATGCGCCACACGAATCCAATCCGCGTAGTACGCAGGCGGCATTCCCGCAAACCGCCACACCGCATCCAGCGCCAAATTGATCGCATTGAATTCAATATGACAGACCGAATGCACCAAGCCCGCCAAGCCCAGCGGCGTAAAAATCGAGCGCTGCGGCACATCCAAATGCGCCATCAAAAGAGGGCGGTCCGGCTGGCCGGGAAGCGGTTGATCGCACAGCAGCGGTTCACTCAGCCAAATGAGTGCTGCTTCATTTACTCCTAAAAGCGTAGCACTCTGCGCAAACAATTCGCCGGCGAGAGCCACTTTTTGCTCTAAATTAGGGGTTTGCAGGGCTTGCAGGGCTAAATGGCGCAGCGTCATGCTTGGATGATAATTCGGGTTCAACAATTTATTCATCGAGACGCACATGGCAATTTACGAATTAGATGGCATTTCTCCTGAGCTGGGCGCGGGCGCTTGGGTGGCGGATTCTGCGGATGTGATGGGGCGCGTGGCGCTGGGGGAGAACGCGAGTGTGTGGTTTGGCGCGGTGGTGCGCGGGGATACGGCGCATATCAAAATTGGTAAGAATTCCAATGTGCAGGATGGCTCGGTCTTGCATGCCGACGAGGGCACGCCGCTGGAGATTGGCTCCGATGTGACGATTGGGCATCAGGTGATGCTGCATGGCTGCACGATTGGCGATGGTTCGCTGATTGGGATTCAAGCGGTGGTGCTCAATAACGCAAAAATTGGCAAAGGTTGCATCGTGGGCGCGGGCTCGCTTGTCACAGAAGGCAAGGAGTTTCCAGATTACTCGATGATCATGGGCTCGCCGGCGAAGGTGGTGCGCCAGTTGGATGAGGCGACTGTGGCCAAGCTGGCGATGAGCGCGAAGCATTACGTGATGAATGCGCAGCGCTTTGCTACAGGATTAAAAGAGTCGATTGAAAAAGATTGCTTGATCCTCAACTAAACACGATGTCTGAACTCCATAAATTTATTTTCGATGGCTTGCCGGTGCGCGGTGCGCTTGTTCGTTTAACGGATAGCTGGCAGGAAGTTTTGAAACGCCGCGCGGCGAATACGCAAACGGGGGCGTATGCCGTGCCCGTGCAAGAGCTGCTGGGCGAGATGCTCGCTGCGGGCGCTTTGATGCAAAGCAATATCAAATTCAACGGCGCACTCATTTTGCAAATCATGGGCGATGGGCCGGTGAAAGTGGCGGTGGCGGAGGTGCAAAGCGATTTGGCGCTGCGGGCGACGGCCTCGGTGCATGGCGAGGTGGGCGAGGGGGCGCGATTGTCTGAGATGACGAACGTTTTAGGCCAAGGCCGATGCGCAATCACGCTCGATCCGAAAGACAAGCAGCCCGGCCAGCAGGCTTATCAAGGTGTGGTGCCGCTGCATGGCGATCGGCGTGAGAAGCTGGAGAATTTGAGTGAGGTGCTGGAGCATTACATGCTGCAATCGGAGCAGCTCGATACGCGCCTGATTTTGGCGGCAGACGACAAAGTGGCCGCAGGTCTCTTGATTCAGCGTATGCCGCTGGAGGGCGAAGGTAATTTAGGTAAGCATCGTGAAGACGATATTGGCCTCGATGAGGCGTTCAACCGCATTGCGATTTTTGCGCAGAGCTTGAAGCGCGAAGAACTTTTAACGCTGGATGCTGATGCGATTTGCATCGCCTCTTTTGGGAAGACAAGCTGCTGCGCTTTGAACCGCAAGCGCCACGCTTTGCTTGCAGTTGCTCGCGCTCTCGGGTGAGTAATATGCTGCGCAACCTAGGCACGCAAGAGGTGGAAAGCATCTTGAGCGAGCGAGAAAACATCGAAGTAGGCTGCGATTTTGCGGGGCGCAATATCGCTTTGATGCGGTGGATGCCGCGCAGATTTTTACGCAGCTCCAAGATCATCCGCCGGGGCCAGCAGGCGTGCAATAGAGTTGCCAACCTCATCGCCAACTTTATCGGCTCATCTGATCTGTGAGCGAGTCAGCTCTTCGCATCAAGCTTGAGATCCTGAAACAGCCGATGCTCGCAATCGGGGTCAGAACACTTTTCGCATGTGGATTGCCAGTTTTTAAGGCGATTTGAGGTGTTGGCCGGCGTATAACCTGCGCGGGGTGCTATGGAATTCATAGTATCTTGAATGCGTTGCACCGCTTGCAGGGCGCGTGCGCAGCGTTCTGCACCTTGGCCGTAGATCACTTCAAACGGAATGCTGGCGCTGTGCAGGAGGCGGCGCAGCAGGGCATCCACAGGTGGGCGCACATGTGCGCCATCGCGCTGAATGCCATCGGCTAGCCAAGGCATATCCAAGCCCGTGACGAGGGTGAGGTCAAAGCTCTTTTGGTAGGCGAGGGCGTCCAGGTGCAGATGAGTATCGGAGAAGATGAATTCGCTGTACACAGCGGTCATGAGGGGTGTGGTGTCGGCGATTACGCAGCTGGCTTGCGCGGTTGCCGCTTCGATCCGCGTTTGCTGGGTTTGCGCGATATGGGCTTGCTCTGGTTGCTGCGGTACGCGGCCTTCTCGCTCGCACCATTCGCGCAGGTATTCACTCACAGCAATTGCGTAAATGCCTTGCGCACAGAGCTGCGCGGCCAGCTCAGTAGCGAGTTGGCTTTTGCCTGTGCTCTCTGCACCGAGGAGGGCGATTTTCAAGCGTTTGCTTTCATCACGCGCAGCCATGCTCGCCAACCGATAGCAGCCATCACTGCAAACACTGCATACAAACCCACCGTGAGCCACAAGCCTTTGTAGGCAAATAATCCGATACTGATGACATTGACCACGATCCACAGCGGCCAATTGGCGGTGTATTTTTTACCGAGCCAATAGGTGGCGACCAAGCTGAGCACGGTGGGTACGGCATCCCACCAAGGCACATCGGAAGTGGTGTATTTTGATAAAAACAGGGCGATAGCCGGCACAGATACTGCGGCGAATGCTATGGAATAGAGAGTGACTGAGCGACTCATGCTCTGCGGATGTAAAGTGCCGCCGCTGCTGGATGTACCGCGCAGCCATTGCCACCAGCCCCACAGCGCAGTGAGCGCAAAGAACACTTGTAAGCCGCATTCGGCAAACAGTTTGGCATCAACAAACACAAAGCCATACATCACCGAACTCAAGAAAGCCAGCGGCCAGCCCCAATGAATTTGCCGAATATTGCAGAGCACCATCGCCAAGCCAAGCAGTGCACCGATCAGCTCGGCCCAGCTGCAGGCATTCCCGCGATTGAGAACGCGGGTGAATTCAGAAAATCAATCATGCAGGGATTAGAACCGAAAAAAATACTCTCGCGCGATCCAATCGCGTTTGTCTTGCGCGGCTTCATAGCGAGCAATCTCTTGATTTTTGATCTGCGCATACCAAGCCAGCACTTGAGGGTCAAACGCTGTCGCCATTGCAGCATCGTTTTGCAATGCATCTAAGGCTTGCGACAAGCTGCTGGGCAAGGAGGCTGCGTTTGCATCGTTTTGCGCAGCAGCAGGCAATGAGCGCTTCAATCCATCCAAGCCCGCATAGATTTGCGAGGCCATGTAGAGATACGGATTGGCCAATGGCGAGCCGATGCGGTTTTCAATGCGGCTGGCATTGCCTGCTGAGATGACGCGCAGCATGCTGCTTCGGCTGTCAATGCCCCAATTGGCTCGCGTGGGGGCGAGGGCGTTGGGCGCGAAGCGGGCGTAGGCATCGAGCGTGGGGTTGGCCAAGGCGCAGATGCCGCTGGCGTGCTGGAGCAAACCAGCGAGCCAGTGCCATGCCTGTGGAGGAAAGCGCTTGTGCGTTGTGCGGAGTCAATAGGTTGTCACCCGTTTTCAAATCCACCAAGGAGTGATGCAAATGCCAGCCGCTGCTCATGATCTGCTCAAAGGGTGGACGACACATGAAGCTGGCGTGATAGCCCGCGCGTTGCAAGGCTTGGCATGCGGCGCTGCGAAACAGCACCATGCTGTCTGCCGCTTGCAGCGCATCTTGCACTTCAAATACCGCTTCCACTTGACTCGGGCCGAATTCCACTTCAAGCGAGGTGAGCGGCAAGCCCAGCGCCTCGCAGGTGCTGCGAACAATCTGCAAGGGCTCATCGCAGCGATCCAAATAGCGCTCTGAGAGCAGGCGATAGCCCGGATGAATCATGCTCACCGCCGGTGGCAAGCCCGGCCAAGCGGCAAGCTCGGGATCGGTTTGCGGGCGGGAATTTTCGATTTTGTAGATATGAAATTCAATTTCCAAGCCACAGCGCATACTGTAGCCTTGCGCCGCTAATGTCCCTAACGCCTTTTGCAGCATGCCCCGCGTATCGAGCGCGAGCACCTCTCCATCCGCGCTATACATCTGCGCTTGCAGCCAAGCGGTGCGCGATGCCCATGGCAACACCTTGAAACTCTCCAGCAAAGGTTTGACGATGAAGTTACTCGCCTGCGCAAACTCGGCTAGCAAGGGCAGATGCGCCAAACCATCAGGCTCAAACACTTTGAAGGACGTGCGATCGCTCGTGTCTTTCAGCGCTTGCGTGCCTACCATGCCGATGCCATCTTGCAGCGCAGCTTTCAATGCACGGGGCAGGATGCTTTTGGCACGCAGCTCGCCATGCAGATCACACCACGCAAAGCGAATCTGCTCAATGCCAGTGTCGTGAACGAGGCGAAGAATTTGATCGATGTTCATGCTTGGATCACTTCTTCAACCAAGAAGCTTTGCTGCGCTTGGCAGCCAGCTGCTCGCTCGCCCAAGCTTCCCATTGATCTTTGGGTGCAAAGCCATCCACCGTGCCCGGCGCTTCGTTCAAAGTCTGCATCGCAGGCAAGCTCGGTGGTGCAGCGCCTTTTTCCGCCGCCTCTTGCGCACGCTGCAACCAACGCCGATAGAGCACGATGATTTTGTCGCTCGTGGCCAAATGCTCGCGTGTGCGGTCTTGCAGCGCTCCACTGCTCTCCACCGCCCATTGGTCATGCACATTGATGTCGTCTTCGCCCATGCCAAGAAGGTGCGTGTGGCTTGCTCCTCGGCGGAAAAGCCCCAGGCGTTGTGCGCACCCGCCCTGGGAATGGTAATGCGGCAGCGTGGTGTAGGGCAAGCGCTGGGCGCGCATCGCCGCTTGATGGATCGGCGCATCGTAGCTGGTGAATACGCTAAACCAATAGGTGCGCCCATCGTCAACCGGCAAATGCCATTGCGTGATCGTGAGTGTCTCAGACAGCGGGATCACGAAGATATGCGGGAAGATAGCTTGCGTGATGCGCACATGTGTTGTCGCTTCGCTCAAAGCCCGTAGCGCTGTGATGCGAATGCCTTGCGCAGTGTTCGATCCGACGGCTTGCGCAGACAGTTGAGGCCGATGCAGCTCCCGCATCACGCGCGTCATCGGCCAGCGCTCACCTTCCACAGCGCCCGCCGCAGCGCTGCGAAACTGTTTGCCGCCTGCATTGCTGCCCGTCTCTGCTAAATCCGCATCTTGCAAAAAACGATGCAAAAACGAAGGATGCGCCGGATCCATGCCGACTTCAAAGCACTGCAACCAATTCGCTTGCCACATGCCTTTGAACGCAAAACTGTGCGAAGCGGGCGCTGCAAAGCAATCGAGCTCGGGCATAGGCTCGGGCGCGGTTTCTCCTAACCAAGCCCACACCACGCCGGCCTTTTCTTGCACGGGATAAGTTTTCTGCCGAATATGCTGGCACAGCGTCGAAGTTGAAGGCTCGGCGGGCGTGTCAATGCACTGACCGGGCTGCTCGCCGCTGGTTTCAAAAGCCCAGCCGTGGAAGGGGCAGCGGATGGCAGTTGGAGCTGTTTTTTGAAGAGAAATCGGCATCTCGCCGGCAGAAATACTGCGCGGAGTGCTATTGTTTTTATAGTTGCCAGTTTCATATCTAGCAAAGGCCAGATTCGCCCCCCGATGCGGGCAATCCCGATCCAGCAGCGCCCAAGAGCCATCGTGGTTCTTCACGAGTACGAAATCCTGCCCCAGAGCGCGCACGGCTTTGATCAGGCGCGGATGCTCAATGCCGCCCATATCTGGCGCAAGAGCAGGATCAAACTCTTCGGCCAAAGCAATCGGCTGCCAAAAGCGCCGCTGGAGCAATCCGCCCGCTGTGCCCGGGCCAACCTGCGTGAGGCGAATGTTTTGTTCGTGGTTCATGGGAGATCAAGGTTGTTCGTAATGAAAGCGATGTGCACCAGGAGTCATTTCTTTGCTGCTACCCAGCGCACAATCTTTGGCCGAGAGTTGCTTCGCCCAAGCGCGATAGGCAAACATCGGCACAGGATTCATCAGGCAATGCTTCTGGCCAAACGGGTGCAGCAAGTGCAAGAGCTGATGTCCCAGTTCATGCGAAGCAGCAATGCCCGCCAAACGTGCTGCTTCCTCAGATGAATACTGCTCGCCCTCGCGCGTTTTTTTGCCACAGCGCATCATTGTTGGTGAAGGCGAATGTGCTCCAAGCGGAATAGCTGCCAAATTTGGATTGGCGGCTGTAGCTGGTGATGCCATTGGTGTAGCCACCGCGAATCGCGCTATGTACTGAAGGCAGCACCCATTCCACACTGGCGATGATTTGATTGGTGATGATGAATTCATAAGGCAAATCGCCATAGCCTAAATAATTCCAGCGCATGAATTGATGAAACCCTGAGTCGTCGATCACGCTGTTGCCATCGAGCGCTTTGTGCTCTTGCCAGTGAGCGATATTGGCCAATTGCAAATTAGCCAAGGCTTTGCCCAGTTGATCAAAATCTTTGGCTTGAATGTTGGGCGCGTGTTGATTGGCATATGTCGCCTGCGCTTCAAGAGATTCACCTGTTCGCGCCAAGCCCTTGGCAAACGCATCTTGCAAACGCGAAGAGCGTTGAAAGAAATTGTTGGGGTTATAGGTCAGGGATTCAGCGCGAGCTTTGAATTTGTCGGGTATCTTGTTGAATTGTTCAGCGATAGGAATTTCTACCGGCGTTTTGAAGCTGATACGCAGACCCCAATGCTCCTGTGCAGTTTGCTTCATTTGCTCCAGCATCAGAGCAGTCTGCGCAGCGCTCATACGTGGCAGCCGAGGATTGATGATATGCGCCACTCGCAGCTCAATCACACCCTCTCCCAATTGTGGGAGAGGCACGCGCAACACAGGCTGGGTTTGAGCCAAGCCGTAACTTGTCCAAAGACTCACCAGCAGCAGAATGAGACGATTTTTCATGAGTAATTTCATTGCTCACCATCTTAAACGGCTCTCACCGAATTCTCCAAATCAGCAACTCGCGGTATCCTTTAGGCTATGAAACTCTACAACTACTTCCGCTCCTCTGCATCGTTTCGCGTGCGCATTGCGCTGGCGCTCAAGGGCTTGCCGTATGACTACCTTAGTGTGCATCTGGCCAAAGGCGATCATAAAAAGCCTGAGTTTGCAGGACTCGCGGCAGCCGGACTTGTGCCCTTGCTGGAATTAGAAGATGGCACGCGACTGGATCAATCGCTGGCCATCATGGAATATTTGAATGAAACGCATCCTGCGCCCGCGCTCTTGCCCGCCGATGCGCTGGGCCGCGCCCGCGTGAGGGCACTGGCGCAAAGCATCGCTTGCGAGATTCACCCGCTCAATAACCTGCGCGTCTTGAAATACCTCGTCAAAGAGATGGGGCAAACTGAAGAGGCAAAAAATGCTTGGTATGTGTATTGGTGTCGCGCAGGGCTTGAAGCCTTTGAGCGTCAACTCGCCGCTTTGCCAGTGAGTGTGCAAGGCAAGTATTGCTATGGCGATGCGCCCACACTGGCCGACTGCTGCCTCGTGCCGCAAATCTTCAACGCTCAGCGCTTTGATACACCACTGGCCGGCCTGCCGCGCACCATGGCGGCGTTTGAGCAGTGCATGCAGCACAGCGCGTTTATTGCCGCTGGGCCTAAGAATTGCCCGGATTTTGAGGCTTGAGGCTTGATGATTGATGACTCGTCATCGTGCAACAGGATAAATGCGGCGAGGAAATTCAATGCGCATACCTGTCGTCAGTGATAACGAATTCCATTGGAGTTGTTCACATGACACAAGCCTTGGTTAACCGCATTTTCGAGAAATCTTCCAACAAGTCTTGCTCTGTGCAGTTTCTATGCCGGCTCTGACTCCTAGAAGCCAAAAAGGCTTCAAATGGCTCAGAGCTTGACGCCCGAGCCCTTGACCGTTGGCGCAAGCGCCGCCACTTGGCTTTTGACATAGCTGCCAAAGCTTGCAGACGAGCCTGGGGTGACGGTGATGCCGAGGTCAAGCATGCGTTTTTGGATGGCCGGCTGTGCCAACACTTCGTTGCAAGCCGCGTTGATGCGGGCCACCACATCGGCGGGCATTTTGGCGGGGCCTGAAATACCGAAGAAGTTGTCCAGCACCAGATTGCGGTAGGCGGCCAGCTCCGAAATGCTGGGCACATCAGGCAGCAGCGCCGTGCGCTTAGCGGACGTGACGGCCAGTGGAATGAGTTGGCCCGATTTGAAGAGCGGCAAAAAGGCTGTCACCACGTCAATGCCAATGGGGATCACGCCGGAGATCAAGTCCGTGGTCATGGGCGCGCCGCCGCGATAGGGAATGTGCGACAGGTTCACACCCAGCGTTTTCTTCATCAGCTCACCGTAAATGTGGCCAATGGAAGCGGGGCCACCCGAGCCGAAATTGAGCTGCCCGGTGCGCCGCGCCTGCGCCTCGACATCGGTGATGGTGCGAATTCCGGATGCGGGGTTGGCCATCGCCACCAAAGGCGCCGCGCCCACTGAGGCAATATGACTGAAAGCCTCGACCGGGTCGTAAGGCTGCTTTTCTAGTGCAAACGGCCCAATGGAGATCGGCGTGGAATTCGAGAGCATGAGGGTATAGCCATCGGCGGGCGCCTGCGCCACCAGCGAGCCGCCCACACTGCCGCCCGCGCCTGGCCGGTTGTCCACCACCACCGCTTGCCCCAA
>JAAUOI010000045.1 GCA_012036375.1 Allobrachymonas sp.
AAATCACTCTTACGATAGCCCGTGAGCAAAACACATGAAATACAGCCAATGCACCAAGCCGCTGATGGACATGGCCGTCCATTCCTTCCAGCCCCAAGTCGGCACGATCTTCCACCCCAGCCAAATGCACAGCGGCGACCATGCGAGGAACATGATGAGCGATGAGAAAAACGCAAAGCGCACATCGCCGCCTGATTTTTTGGCCGCAATATTCCACAGCGCATGAATCAGCGCACCAATCAGCACGAGGGCTAGAGCACGCAGAGGCATCGCAGCAAATCAGGGCGTGGGTTTGACGAGTGGCCAGCCGCGCTTGGCCCAATCGCTCATGCCGCCGTGCACATAGCGCACATGAGCATAACGCTCACCCAGCTGCGCACGCAAGGCTTGCTGCACTGCGCTCGATCGATTTTGCGTACGGCAAATCAGCAAGACAGGTTGACCATTGTCGAGAGGAATCTCGGCGATGCGGCGATTGATCTGACTCATGGGCAGAAGCCGCGCGCCTGGCGCTACTCCGGCGGCATGTTCATCGCTTTCTCGAATATCAATCAAAATCGCTTGGCCGCTTTCATGCAACTTGCGCGCTTCATCCAGCGAGACGACCGTGCTTTGCGGCATCGTTTGTGCATAGCTGGGCACACTGAGCACAAGGTAAGGGCTGCACATCGCAGCCCTTGTGAGAAACCAGCGGCGGCTCATGGCTTGCGCAAGCCCCTGCGTCAAATTATGCGCGGCCAATGATCGATGCGGTGGCCATCAGCTCTTCCAGCAATGCGAGCGAGACTTTCCCGCTCACCGCATACGGATCAAGTTCAGGCTTTTCTGAATATTTAAGCACGATGGAAGTATTGAGTTTGGCCAAATTCACTTGCCCCATCGTCCAGCCGCCAAAGCGGCGCTCGGTGATTTCTTCAAAATCGAGCAGCACAACGTCTTTATGACGCTTGTCTTTGCAGATGTGGTTGTACAGCTCACTCACAGAGCCGCGCCCGCCTTCAATGGCTTGCAAGAAAATGCCCGCGCCGTAACACAGGATGCCGGTGATGCCCAAGGCAGGATTGTGCTCACGCGATTGCGCCAAGATACCATCAATGGCTTCTGGTTTGCTGGGATCAGCCAAGCGGCTAACGTAGAGGAGACGAACGAGCATGTTATGTGCTTTCTTTTTTACTTGCCTGAAGGATCACGCGGAATCAGCGCCAAGAATTCACGGCGCAGATTGGCATCTTTCAAAAAGCTACCGCGCATCACGGAGTTGATCATGCGCGAATCCATGTCTTTCACGCCGCGCCAAGCCATGCAGTAATGCGTGGCCTCCATCACAATGGCCATGCCATCGGGCTGAGTTTTTTGCTGAATCAAATCAGCCAATTGCACCACGGCTTCTTCTTGAATCTGCGGGCGATTCATGATCCATTCGGCCATACGCGCATATTTTGACAGGCCAATCACATTGGTGTGCTCGTTGGGCATGACGCCAATCCACACCTTCCCAATCACTGGGCAAAAATGATGGCTGCAAGCGCTGCGCACGGTAATCGGCCCGACGATCATCAGCTCATTGAGGTGCTCGGCATTCGGAAATTCCGTGACTTCTGGGCCTTTCACGTAGCGGCCTTTGAACACTTCGTTCAGATACATTTTGGCTACGCGACGAGCCGTGTTGCCCGTGTTGTGATCGTTGACGGTATCGATCACGAGTGATTCGAGCACGCCTTGCATCTTGATTTCGACTTCATCCAGCAGCTCACCCAACTCGCCCGGTTCAATGAACTCGGCGATGTTGTCGTTCGCGTGGAAGCGCTTTTTTGCAGCGTTGATACGCTCGCGGATTTTGACAGAGACAGGCGTGCCCTCAACTACCGGGGCCTGCTTAGGATTGGTTTCGGTTTTCATAAGCATTGCCGATGGTACAACATGCTCTGTGGCGCACAGGCAACCCACGTAAATATCCTTACACTGTTTGGCAAGATCGCATTGGAGACACCGCAGATGAGCAATTCACAAAAAACCAGCATTGGCATGATCGGTATTGGCCTCATGGGGCATGGTATCGCTCGCAATCTACGCCAGCATGGCTATCCACTCACTGTGCTGGAGCATGCAGGCAATCAACCGCTGGATGAGCTGCTTGCTGCTGGCGTGCGCACACACACCAGCATGGCGCAGTTGGCGCAAAGCTGCCAAGTGCTGATACTTTGCGTGACGGGTTCGCCGCAAGTCGAAGCCGTGCTGCTCAGCGAGGGCGGGGCGCTCCAGTCCATCGCGCCGGGCACGATGATTGTGGATTGCTCGACTGCGATTCCCGCCTCAACTGAGCGTGTTGCACAGGCGGTCAAAGCAGCCGGTGGCCGCTTTGTGGATGCCGCGATGACACGCACCGCCAAAGAAGCCCACGAGGGGCGGCTGAATTTACTGGTGGGCGCTGATGCTCAAGATTTGGATGAGATCATGCCGATACTCTCCTGCTTTGCAGAAAACATCACACACTGCGGCTCAGTAGGCGCAGGCCATCGTATGAAGTTGCTGCACAACAGCGTCTCGCTCGGCTTTATTGCCCTGCTGGCTGAAGTAGCCGCTTGCGCCAAGCGCTTAGAGCTTGATCCGCAGGTGTTTGTCGAAGTGCTGGCCAAAGGCGGCGGCGCAAGCGCGGCCTTGGATCGCTTGAAACCGTTCATTCTGAACGGCGATAGCTCAGGGCTCAGGTTTGCGATGGGCAATGCGCAAAAAGATTTGGGCTATTACAACGAAATGGCTGCTGATGCGGCGGCAGCCGCTGCAATTTCGCTAGCTGTGCTGGGGACTTACGCACAGGCTGCGAGTGATGCGGGGGCTGAGACTGGGGTGCCTGAGTTGGTTGATTTGCTAGGCAAACGTTGAAGTTCAGAGCATCTGTTGCAAATCAATCAAGGTGTTCGCCTCATGCAGCGGCTTGTCGAATCGAATGCGCAGCATGCGCGGGAAGCGCACGGCGATGCCGCTTTTGTGGCGTGGGGAGCGGTTGATGCCCTCGAAGCCGAGCTCGAACACAAGACTGGGTTTGACGCTGCGCACCGGGCCGAATTTCTCTAACGTGGTTTTGCGGATGATGCTGTCGATTTGTTTGAATTCTTCATCGGTGAGGCCGCTGTAGGCTTTGGCGAAGGCGACGAGTTGCAAGGCTTCTGGCTGGGCAGGTTCGCGCTTTTCGATGGCATCGAGTACGGCTTGTGCCTCTTGCGTATCTCGTGGGGGGCGATTCCAGACGGCAAAGGTGTAATCGGTATAGACGCTGGCTCTGCGGCCGTGGCCGGCTTGGGCATAGATCAACACACAGTCGATGGTGAGCGGATCAATCTTCCACTTCCACCACACGCCATCTGCTTTGGTGCGGCCTTGGCCATAGGCTGCATCGCGGTGCTTGAGCATCAAGCCTTCCACGCCGCGAGATCGTGAATCGCTGCGCTTCTCGGCCAGCGCTGGCCAATCGACCACTTGCACCAAAGGCGAGAGCAGCCAGCCTTCTTTGTGACTCAGTAACGTTTCCAGTTGACCGCGCCTTGCATGCTGTGGCTGCGAGCGAATATCTTGACCGTTTGCTTTCTAACAAGTCATAGGCCATGAAGCCCACAGGCGCGTCCAGCAAAACTTTTTTCGTCATTGTCTTGCGACCAATACGTTGTTGCAAGAGGTTGAAAGGTTGCGGCAGGCCTTGCTTGATCACGAGCACTTCACCATCAAGCACCGTGCCATCGGCAAGCATCTCGGCGAGTGATTCAATCTCTGGAAAACGCCCATTCATCAACTCTTCGCCGCGCGACCAGACATGAACTTGGCCAGCACGCTTGACGATCTGCGCTCGAATGCCATCGTATTTCCATTCTGCTTGCCATTGGCTCACATCGCCCAAAGCGCTTTGCATCTGCGCTACATCCTCTGCCCAAGCATGGGCAAGGAAGAAGGGGTAGGGTTGGCCAGAATTGATGCCGATTAGGTCATTAGCCGGCGTATATTCTGCGCAGAGTGCTATGAATTTAATAGTTAGTAGCTCAGTGCTGAGTTGCTTGCTGTCTGTGAATCCCATAATGCGCTGCGCCACGATTTTCGCATCGAGCTGGGCATGCGCGGCCAAGGCGCGGGTCACGAGCAGCTTGCTCACGCCCACGCGAAAGCCGCCGCCAATCAGCTTAATCAGTAAAAAGCGCTCTAGCGGCGACTGCTGCGCCCACCACGCTTTGATCTGCTGGGCTTGCGCCTCTTCCTCCATCGCTTTGAGGCTTTGCAGGCGCTCCACCCATTGCGCGAGACCCACATCTTCTGCAACCGCAGGACTAGAGGGCACGATATGCGCAATCGTCTCTGCTAAATCACCGACTGTCGCATAGCATTCTTCAAACAACCATTCTTCAATGCCCGCCGCCTCTTGCGCCCAAGCTTTGAGCAACGAAGTTTTCACCACCTGGCGTGGCTTGCCACCCGCGAGGAAATACAGCGCCCACGCGGCGTCGCTTAAGCGATGCCGCCCCATTGATATGGCATCTTGCGGTGCATGAGATGCAACATCATCAAAATAGCTTTGTAGGGCGGCAAGTTTGGCAGAGGTCGCCGTCGTTGCATCCAATTCGCTGTAGAGCTGGGCAAAGCGCTGCATCTTAGGCAACCGCGTTTACTATGTTTTCAATAGCATTCGGCGCATATTCTATGCCGGCGATAAGCTGTTTTTCCTCAATATTTTCATCCCCATACTCGGTTTGAAAGCCCCCTGCTTGCAAACCCTGGCCTTGCAAATACCGCACCATTACCGGCACGCTGCCATGCGTCACGATCACTCTTTCAGCCCCGGTTGCACCAATCGCGCGATGCAAGCTTGGCCAATCGGCGTGATCGCTCAAAACAAAGCCACGGTCATAACCACCGCGCCGCCGCGCCCCACGCAGCAGCATCCAACCGCTGGCAAAGGCATCGGAGTAGGGCTCAAAGCGCTTGATCCACGGCGTGCCTGTTGCACTGGGCGGGCAGAGCACGAGGCAGGTTTTGAAATCTTCTTTGTTTGCCACTTCGCTGACAGTGCGCGTCGCAGGCAAGGCCACGCCTGCTTCTCGGTATGCCTTGTTCAGCGGCTCCACCGCGCCATGCGTGATGATCGCGCCAATGCTCGCATCCACACCGCTCAGAATGCGCTGTGCTTTGCCAAAGCTATAGCAGCAGAGCACGCTGGCTTTGCCAGCAGCCGCATTCGTCGCCCACCAAGCATTGATTTGCGCAAACACTGCCGCATCATCTTCCCAGCGGTAAATCGGCAAACCAAAGGTGCTCTCAGTGATAAACGTATGGCAGCGCACAGGCTCAAAGGGCGCACACGTCGTATCCGGCGCAACTTTGTAATCCCCACTGGCCACCCAAACTTGGCCGCCATGCTCCAAGCGCACCTGCGCCGAGCCGAGCACATGCCCCGCAGGATGCAGCGAAATTTTCACGCCATGCTGCTCCACCACCTCGCCATAGCCCAGCGGCTGCAAATTGATGTTGCCCAGCCGTGCCCGCATCACGCCTTGCGCATCAGTATGCGCGAGATAGTGCCCATGCCCGGTGCGCGCATGATCCGCATGTGCATGCGTGATCACGGCACGATCCACAGGCCGCCAAGGATCGATATAAAAATCTCCCACCGGGCAATACAAACCTTCTTGGCGTTGAATAATCAAATCTTGCATCGCGCAGACTCAATACCGATTACCAGTGATCGACAATGCCAAGCGCATCAAGCCAAACGCCACACGGTCTAAGAACCTCTGCATCCAAGGCCGATTGGCAAACGCCTGCGCATCCACTATTTTGCCGCCTTGCTCAATCGCCAAAGCCAATCGTTCGCGCAGTTCCGTGGCAAATACCGTGTCGCGCACCACCACATTGGCCTCGCGCGCCAGCAGCAGACTTAAAGGATCTAAGTTGGATGAGCCCACCGTGGCCCAAGCCCGCGCTGAATACGCATCCACCACAGCCACCTTGGCATGCAAAAAGCTCGCTTCGTATTCATGAATTTCAATGCCCGCTGCGAGCAACTGTGCATACACGGGACGCGCGGCGTGGTACTGCATGAAATACTCATAGCGCCCTTGTAGCAAAAGCTGCACCCGCACGCCGCGCTGGGCTGCGGCCAGCAAGGCTTTACGCAGCTTGCCTCCGGGCAAAAAATACGCATTGGCAATGATGATCTCTTGACTCGCCGTGCCAATGGCTTTGAGATAAGCCTTCTCAATGCGATTGCGAAAACGCAGATTGTCTCGAAACAAGATATGCGCGCGTGCCGCCACTGCGGTCGCCTCAACCTGGCTGCTTTCCTGCAGCAAGCCGGGGCGCACCAAGTGCAAGGCTTGGCGGCTTTTTCATGAACCCAATGGCTCACAGCTTGGCTGATTTGTTTGGTTTTGAGCAAATAAAAACTGTCCAAACTCTGCCACAAGCGCAGCAGGGCCGAATGAATTTGTTCCAGTAACGGGCCACTTACCTGCACCGCAAAATCAAAGCGTGGCTCATTCAATACGCCGTGATTGGGATCATGATAATCATCCAAAATATTGATGCCGCCGCAAAATCCCAGGGCATGCGGCATGCCCGCATCAATCACGCAGAGCTTGCGATGCAGCCTACGCCAACGGCTTGGTATCAGCAATCCAAAGCTGCCCAGCGGCTTGTAAATGCGCCACTGCACGCCGCTTGTTTCAAAGCGCTCTTGCCACTGCGCAGGCAGTGGGTCTGTGCCCACACCATCAACAAGCACACACACGCGCAGCCCGCGCAGCGCCGCACGCTCTAGTGCTGCTGCCACGTCTTGGCCACCGGCAGTGGTATCAAATATATAGCTCTCTAGCCGCACCTGATGCTGCGCTGCATCGATAGCTCGCACGAGCGCAGCAAAATACTGCGCACTACCTTGCAAAAGCGTGATTTGATGACCGTGTGTGGCCACGCTGGATGTCGGCGGATTGAGATTGTTCATGCGGGCAGCTCAATCTGCGCGATCAATGGCAAATGATCCGACATACGAGCCCAATGCTTTTCGCTGGGCAGCATGCTGTCTGGACAGCTGCACCCCGCGTACAAAAATATGATCGAGTTGCGTCATGGGCAAGCGGGCAGGAAACGTGGGGTGGCCTTTGAGCGCATGCAACACGCTCAAGTGTTTTTTTGGCGTTGTATGTAAGGTGCGTTGCGCCCAATGCTGGCTCGCAATCGGACTATTGAAATCGCCCGCCACTATCAAAGGCGCATGTGTCGGAATTTCTCGTGCAATATAAGTACCGATTTGCGCAAGCTGACGTGCTCTGCTGCCAGCGAGCAACCCTAAGTGCACCACGATCACATGCAAATCGCGGCTGTCTCCACCTGTCTTGACATCCAACACCGCATGCAGCAAGCCCCGCTGTTCCAAACGATGGTCGCTCATATCCTCATGCCCAATGTGTTTCACAGGGTAGCGCGAGAGTAGCGCATTGCCGTGTTCGCCATGCGCGGTGAATGCATTGGTGCGGTAGACCGCCGTATAGCCCGGTGGCGCTAAAAAATCGGCTTGTGGCAGTGTGGGCCAATGCGTAAAACGCTTGGCTTCTTGGTGATTGATGCGGCGCACTTCTTGTAGGCAGATGATGTCGGCATTCAAGGATGCCACCGCATCTCGCATGGCATGAATTTCCAGCCGCTTGCGCATCGCAAAGCCACGCACACCCTTATGGATGTTCCAAGTGACGATCCGCATCGGTGAAAAATGCTCAGATGAATGCATTGGCACATTGTAGGAAGAGTCTGTTGTCTCGCTCTAAAATCTTTGAATGACCCTCAGTCTATTTGGCAGCGAAGAGCTCGATGTACAACTTCGCCCTCGACCGAAATCCCCCGCCGCTGTGGCGATCAAACTTGCAATCCAGTCGGAAGAAACGCATGGATTGGCGCGAAGCTTGCCGCCAAGCGTCTATTTAGGCACTTCGTCTTGGACTTTCCCTGGCTGGGCTGGTCTGGTGTGGGATCAGCCCTACGCAGAGACGAAGCTCTCCAAAGATGGCTTGCATGCTTACAGTCAGCATCCGCTTTTGCGCACCGTGAGTTTGGATCGCGCGTTTTACCGGCCGATGACAGTGGCGCACTATGCGAAACTCGCCTCTCAGGTGAGCGACGATTTTCGCTTTGTGGTGAAAGTGCCGAGCATGATCAGCGATGCGCTGATTCGCCGCACTGAAGGGGATGGGGCAGGGCAGGGCTTGCAAAGCAATCCGCATTTTCTGGATGCAAGCTTGTTTCAAGAAGTGTGTCTTCAACCTGTGCTGCAAGGCTTAGGCGGCAAGTTGGGTGCACTCGTGCTGCAAATGAGTCCGCTGCCTGTTTCGATGCTTTCCAAAAGTGCAATTTTTAAGCTTTTTGAGGCTCTAGCCGGCATATTATCTGCGCAGAGTGCTATTAAATATGTAGTGGCTGATGCCATCTTGGCGATTGAATTACGCAACGCAGAGCTGATCCAAACGCCTTATCGTGATGCGTTGATCGCTCTTCTTAAAAGCGCATGGCGCCACTTACTGCCTCGCAGGCCACGCCAAGATGCCGCCGCTTGAAGAGCAGTTGCCGATTCTGCGCAAGCTGTGGCCGGGGCCACTCGTGTGCCGCTGGAATTTGCATGCCAAGCATGGCAGTTTCGGATACGAGCAGGCGAAGTCAAGCTACGCGCCATTTGACCAACTCGTTGATGAAGATCTTGCTACGCGCACCACGCTCGCTCGCGTGATCGCTGGCACAGTCAGAGGCGGCCAGCAAGCCTTCGTCACGATCAATAACAAAGCTGAAGGCTCAGCGCCGCTGTCTGTGAAAAAGTTGGCAATGAAGTGGTGCGGCGCTTGTCCCAATGAATTCGCTGCTTGCTTTCCGTAAGAAAGCTTGATCATTGATCGACACATCAGTCATTCAAGTTGACTGGCTCAATTCATGAAAACCCCTAACGTTTATCTGGCATTGCCGCATGATGCGGCCAAAAAATCCGCGCGTGCATTGATCATGGCGATGGGTTTGTTGCCCACTGAATTGATCGATAAACCACAGGCACTCAAGTGCTTGGTTGAAAAAATGTTGGCAGAACCGCAGTCCGGTGCCTTGCTGGATTTGCGCAGTTTGCCTCAAGCAGCGCGTCATGTGTTGCACTTGAGTGAGCAGTTACCTCTGGAGATCAAGAAGCGCGTGGTCTTGCTGCGACACGATCAAGGCGCTATGTGGCCGATTGATCGTCAGTGGATTCAAGAGCTAGGTTTTGCAGAGTTGTTGGCGGAGGTGGATGCGAGCGCGATGCTTGCAGCGCCTGAGCATCTGCCCGCGTTACTCGCGCAATGGACGGGGCAAGCTGCGCTGTCTGCACAACAGCTCGGGGGGCATTTTTCGGCGATGAATCTTCGTCCCGATCCTGCCAGCTCGCGCGGCCTGATTCGTCTGCACACTGCGATGAGTGCGGAGAGCTTGACGCAGGCTTTGATGGCGCACGTTAAATCGATTGATCGCACCCATCGATTCAAAACCTACAACGCCTGCTTCTTGGGTGATGAGGCGACGCAGTGGCTGTCGCAGCATTTTCGCTCTAGCTCAAGAGTGGCAGTGCAACTGGGGCAAGCGCTGCTTCAGTTGGGATTGGTGCACCACGTCATGCACGAGCACGAATTTGAAAATCAAGCGTTTTTCTATCGCGCTGATGCCACGCAGACCGGCACGCATGTGCATTTAGGAAAGCTTTTTATAGAGCTGACCAGCCCACAGGGGTTGATGGTGCAGGACAGAAGCTATCACGGCACAAGCTATTCGCAGTGCTGGGTGGGCGCTGAAGCGGTGGATTGGTTACACATCAAAAAGAAACTGCCAAGGCACGAAGCAGAAAATTTGCTCAATCGCTTACTCAGCTTTGGTTTGATTGAGCACGTGCTACAGGAGCACCGGGTGAAAGATGAGAATTATTTTTACCGCTTCAGGTAGCTTTTGCCAGCCGAACTTTCAGACGCCTGCTAGGCGCTTTTTTCGGTCGCTTTCTCAGTCGATTTTTCCGCCCATCAAAATCCAGCCGTCTTCGCTGTCCAAGACTTTCAGTTGAATATGCGGCGCATAGGCGGCCTTGAGTTCGTCTTCTTGCCGATCCAAAATGCCCGCGAGTACGAGATGACCGCCTGGAGCGATGTGGCCGGTGAGCAGCGGCGCGAGAACCTTCAGCGGTGTGGCCAAGATGTTGGCCAGCACGACTTGATAGCTGTTGGGAGAGGCAGGAATTTCGTTGGGTAAGCCGGCGTTCAAACTGACTTGGTTGGCAGCGGCATTGTCTCGGGTGGACTGCACGGCGGCTTCGTCAATGTCGATTGCATCAATATGCGCTGCGCCATAAAGCGCCGCGCCAATCGCCAAGATGCCGCTACCGCAGCCGTAATCGAGCACGCGCTGCTTTTGCAACGCCGCTTCATTGTGCGCAATCCAGCGCAGACACATGCGTGTGGTCGGGTGCGTGCCGGTGCCGAAAGCCAAGCCGGGATCAAGTGTGATGATTTTGCTCGCACCGGCTGGCTTGTCATGCCAAGTCGGGACGATCCAAAACTCGGGCGTGATTTCCACCGGTGCGAATTGCGATTGCGTCAGACGCACCCAGTCTTGGTCGGCGACTTCGCTGAGGACAAGCATCTTCGATTGTGAGAAAAAGTCTTGAGCAGCCAGCGTGGATTGTGCGTCAAGTGCTATTTCTTTCGTAGCAAATAAGCCTTTAATCACCGAGCGCTGCCAGCCCGCCTTGGGCGGCGGCATGCCCGGCTCGCCAAACAGGGCTTGCTCCATGGGCGTGGCCGCATCGGCATCTTCCACGCTCACAGACAAGGCATCAAGCGCCTCCAAAGCTTCGCTGACGATTTCTACCGAATCTTCCGGGCAGAGCAGGGCGAGTTCGTACATGATGGTCAGCGCTTGCGCAGCTTCATCCACTCTTCGAGGTAGTGAATATTGGTGCCGCCCAAAATAAAGTTAGCTTCGGCAAACAACTCGCGATGCAGAGGAATATTGGTTTTGATGCCCTCGATCACGGTTTCATCGAGCGCCGTGCGCATGCGCAAAATCGCTTGCTCGCGCGTGGGGGCGTGCACGATGATTTTGCCGATCATGCTGTCGTAATTGGGCGGGACGAAATAATTTGTGTAGGCATGCGAATCCACGCGCACGCCTGGGCCGCCCGGCGGATGCCACAAACTGATACGCCCGGGGCTGGGCATGAAACTAAACGGGTCTTCCGCATTCACTCGGCATTCCATCGCATGGCCTTTGAACTCGATCTGGCGCTGAGTAAATGGAAGCTTCTCACCAGCGGCCACGCGGATTTGGGTTTGCACAATATCGATGCCAGTGATCAGCTCCGTGACAGGATGCTCCACCTGCACACGGGTGTTCATCTCAATAAAGTAAAACTCGCCGTTTTCATAGAGAAATTCAAACGTGCCTGCGCCTCGGTAGCCGATTTTTTGCAGGCGGTGGCACAGCGGTCGCCAATTCTTTCAATCAACTTGCGTGCAATACCCGGCGCTGGCGCTTCTTCGATGATTTTTTGGTGGCGCCGCTGCATGGAGCAATCGCGCTCACCCAAATACACGGCGTTTTTGAAGGTGTCGGCCAGAATTTGAATTTCGATATGGCGCGGGTTCTGCAAGAACTTTTCCATATAGACATTCGGATTACCAAAGGCTGCACCGGCTTCGGCTTTGGTCATTTGCACAGCATTGATCAGCGCTGCTTCAGTGTGCACCACGCGCATGCCGCGCCCACCGCCGCCGCCAGCGGCTTTGATGATGACGGGATAGCCCACTTTTTTGGCAATGGCTTTGATCGAAGCCGCATCATCGGGCAGTGCGCCCTCAGAGCCCGGCACGCAGGGCACGCCCGCGCGAATCATGGCTTGCTTGGCCGAGACCTTGTCGCCCATCATGCGAATCGAATCACCCGTGGGGCCGATGAATTTGAAGCCGGATTGCTCCACGCGATCCGCAAAGTCCGCGTTTTCGCTCAAAAAGCCGTAGCCCGGGTGAATCGCCTCGGCATCGGTCACTTCGGCGGTCGAAATGATGGCGGGCATATTCAAGTAGCTTTGCGCCGAGGGCGCGGGACCAATGCACACCGCCTCATCGGCCAGCTTGACATATTTGGCCTCGCGATCCGCCTCTGAGTACACGACGACGGATTTCACGCCCAGCTCGCGGCAGGCGCGCTGGATTCTTAGGGCGATCTCGCCTCGGTTGGCAATCAGTATCTTTTTAAACATGAGCCAGCGCCTTTATTCGATCACGAACAAAGGCTGGCCATATTCCACGGCAGCGCCGTTTTCCACCATGATCTTCTTGATCACGCCGGCTTTGTCGGCCTCGATCTCGTTCAAAATCTTCATGGCTTCAATGATGCAAATCGTCTCGCCCTCGGCCACGGTATCGCCCACGTCCACAAAAGCCTTTGCGCCAGGGCTCGATGAGCGGTAAAAGCTGCCCACCATCGGCGATTCACGGTATGGCCAGCCAGCGCCACCACATCGGCAGCAGCTTCCGACAACGCGGGCGCGGCAGGAGCAGCGGAAGCGGGCGCTTGCATGGCTGGCATCATCTGCATTTGGGGCGCTTGCATCATGGCAGGCGCTGCGCTGTAGGCCACGCCACCCGCTGGGCCTTTGACGATACGCACTTTGCCTTCAGCTTCCGTGATTTCCAACTCCTGCACCTGAGATTCCGAGACCAAATCGATCAGGGTTTTGAGTTTGCGTAAATCCATGTGTGTACTCCAACGATAGTTATTGCATCCGACAATTTCGAGATTGCCAAATTGAAGATGCGAGTGTAACGCAGATTAAAAACCGTTAACTGTATGCAAAATTGCCTCAAAAGAAGCGATTGATGGCTATTTCAGGCGATTTTCTTGAAATCTGCAATTTGCTGAACTGATAGCTTACCCATGTGCCTCAGGGCAATCGCGCCCGATGAATTGATCACCACAGTAAACGGCAACGCGCCCGACAGATTGCCTAGTGTACGCGATAGCTCAATCCCCGCCAAGCCCGCCAGCGGCGTGGGAAAGCTCATCGGCATCTTGCTTAAAAACTGATTCGCTGCTTTGGCATTGTCCGCAGCCAATCCCACCATTTGCCAACCAATAGAGGCATTTTCACGGTAAAAGGCATCCAATAACGGCATTTCTTCTACACAAGGCGGGCACCAAGTCGCCCAAAAATTCACCACCAGCGGCTTGCCGCGCAACTTGGAAAGTTGGTAAACACCGCCCGAAGGCAACTCTGCTTCGAGCGCCCACAAAGCCGCCAAAGCCCCATCTTGCGGTTCAGCGAGACGATATTTCCAAAGCGCCAAGCCGCCACCGACAGCCACACCAGCCAGCGCTGCGCCGCCGAGCAAAAGCCGGCGGTTCTTTTGTGGTGAAGCTTGCGGCCTTGGCTCAGTTATTGAGGCTGGCGATTCAGAACTTGACTCCATCATGTGCGTTTCGTGTAGCTGCGGGGCAATAAAAGTCTAGATTGCATCACAGATTCGGCAGTCTGATTGTTCAGCGGGTTTTATGATGATTTTCTGCCTCTAGGCGGCATAAAATATGCGCGGAGTGCTATCAAATCGGGAGTTACGTAGATGCTAAGTTGCCCGCCAGCC
>JAAUOI010000046.1 GCA_012036375.1 Allobrachymonas sp.
GACAAGGTGGCGTTCCTGCCCTTCTGGCCTTCTCGTCGACAAATGGCGCTGGCAGGTCTTTTCCTGGCGAGATCACGCCCGCCAAATACAATGAGGGCTGGTGGCGCCTGCGCACGCAATATCAGGGCATCCGCCCGCCGGGCGAGCGCCCCGCGGGCGGCTTTGACGCCGGCGCGAAATACCACGTGCCGGTGGATGATCTTGCGGCGCTCGCTGCGCGGTATGCCGCTGATCTTGACCTGCTCGACCATGGCGAAGCGGAACTCGCCATGCTTCGCAACACGGCGCGTGAAGCTGAAGCGATTCTTCGGGCAAAGGCGCTCGCCCTCTCGGAAAAACGCCGCAACGCCGCCGCCGCGCTCGAGGTCATGAGCCGGTTCGCGGCCAACCCCAAATGGCTGATCTACCTACCGCCGACCATGTCGCCATCCGAGACCAGCCGTCAGCCGCAGCTGCTCG
This sequence comes from Allobrachymonas sp., assembly GCA_012036375.1. GTDB lineage: Bacteria > Pseudomonadota > Gammaproteobacteria > Burkholderiales > Burkholderiaceae_C > JANMDU01. The sequence goes on from JAAUOI010000046.1 coordinate 460, forward strand.
AGCATCCGGCCGAGGCGTTCGCCTACTACCGCAATCAGGGCGTCGCGCGAGTGGTGTGCGAAGAGAAGCACATGGGGTCGAGGGCCGTCGTCGTGGTCTGCAAGGACGCGGAGACGACCCGCCGCCGCTTCGGCATCGACGCGCTCGATCATCGTTGCCACCTTGCCGCTGTTCTTGCCGCGCAGGATGGGGGAGCGGCGCGGAAACCGTGAGCTCCGACTCCGAAAGATCGACAATGGAAGAGTGGCTCGCATCGGTCCGCAAACGGCGATCCGCTCCGACTCGTTGCACGACAGGCTCGGTGTACGCACCAACACCGCGGCGGATCACACGGGCCTCCGAGCCGTCGCTGAGTTGCACGTGGCTGCCAATCGGAAACAGCGCAACGACGTTCAATAGTGCCCGCACGGCGTCGAGGGAAATGCTGTGTGTTTTGAGCTTGGCTGAGCAGGTAGACCATCACGTCGTAGGCGATGTAAGCCGGTCGTCCCCAGGTTTCTTCGGTGAGTGAGACGTACGCATCGGCAACGTGCAAGATTTTTGCATAGGGATGAATCTGTGCATCTTCTAGTTGATGCGGATAACCCGTGCCATCGAGCTTCTCATGAACCTGCGCGGAGGCCATCCGGACGCTATCGGGCAGCTCGCGCATTTTTTCAAGCATTTCAAACGTGTAAAGGGGGTGCTGCGTCATCAGTTCTCGGTGGTGATCCGAGAGCGGGGAACGCTGGCCGCGAATTTCCTCGCTCAAGCGGAACATGCCCCAATCGTGGACGAGTCCACATTCTCCGACCTCTCGGATTAATTCCTCGTCCCAGCCCATCTCCATCGCGATGGCCATCGCTAGCACCGAGATGCGCACCGCTCGTTCGGTGATTTCGGGATTACGAGAGACTTCCGTGGAGGTGGCAATTGTTTGGTCGGGGTCTTGAACTAACTCGGCCGTGGCACCGTTGGCCACCGCGCGCACAGCGCGTGTGTCTTGCGAGAGTCCCGCGATGGCGTGGCGAATCATCGTATCCATCAATTCTTGGTGGTGGCGAACTGTTTGACCAAACGCTGCCGCCAGGATGGTCTCTGGCATCCGCAGCGACTTATACCTACAGCCCGATTCCAAGCGCGACTCGGCTGGGTGCTGGGGCAGAAACCGTCAGCGGAGTCGTGGGTGCAACATTGCCCGATCAGAACATCAACTCGCAAGCGACCACATTCAATTTGCGCAGCCCGAGTACCGCGCCGGGCGTAGCCGCTACGGCGGGGCAAAACGCGTTGCGCTGGGGCACCTTCTTTCTCGATCAAGGCGCAGGCATGACAATCACGTTCACAGTCAACATTGCCAATACGGCAACTGTCGGGCTTTATCACAACAGTGCCGCATTCAGCTATCTCGATCCAACTCGGCTGTCCACAGCCACCAATCGCTTGATCACCGCAGCAACAGGCAACGGGCAAAACAGAACGGGTATCAACAGCACCAACAACACCACCCATGCCAGCGGCCCCAGCAGCCCAGTGCTTGGCTCCAACTACAGCGGCCTACCCAGCGGCCCGAGCACAGAAGACGTGCGCCTACAGCCTGATCTGTCCATCGCCAAAACAGCCAACACCAGCACGGTTGCCGCTGGCCAAACGCTGAACTACACCCTGACCGCCCGCAACAATGGCCGCACCATCACCAACCTGACGTTCACCGCCGATCAAGCCAACACAGCCACCAACGCTGACCCCAGCAGCCAGATCATTGCAGGCAGCGTCGTGCGCGTCACGGACACTTTCCCTGCCAGCTTAACTGTCACCACCGCATTCTCCGGCGCGGGCTGGACTTGCACACAAACTGGCCAAGTTCTCGGCTGCACCCGCACACCTACTACCATGCCCTTAGTCGGGAGCACCAGCCTACCCGCGATCACTGGCACGGTGCGCGTGCTCACCGGCGCCTGTCCTGGACCGCTCATCAACACGGCCAGCACGGGCAATGTCACCAATGGCTTCACAGACACCAATCTGGTCAACAACAGCAGCTCCGTCTCAGCCAGCGTCAGTTGCAATGCCAATCTGTCGATCACCAAAACCAACACCGTCACCAGTTTGGTAGCAGGCAGCACCACCAGCTACCTCATCAGCATCACCAACACCGGTCCTGCCTCTGCCGATGGCGCAATAGCGCGAGATATTCCCAGCGCTGGCTTGAGCTGCACGGTCGCTAACTGCACTGCCAGCGGCGGCAGCCCCGTGGCGCAATGCCCCCTTCCTGCTAACTGGCCGAATTTGCTCACCGGCGCGGGCGTGGCCATTCCCAGCCTGCCCTCGGGCGGTAATGTGCAGTTCAGACTCAACTGCAACGTAACGGCCACGGGCCAGCCTTGATGCATTGAGGCAATCGCGCGGGCTAAACTTCGCCCATGTCTGATTACATTGGCCGCTTCGCCCCTTCGCCCACGGGTGCTTTGCACGCCGGCTCGCTGGTGGCAGCGCTGGCCAGTTGGCTCGATGCCAAGGCACACGGCGGCAAGTGGCTGGTGCGTATCGAAGATGTGGATACGCCGCGCTGCATTCCCGGTGCGGCTGAGGACATTCTGCGCCAGCTCGCTGCCTGCGGTTTGCACCCTGATGAGCCGCCGGTCTACCAATCGCAACGCGGTGCACACTACCAATCCGCGCTCAATCGCCTGACCGAGCAAGGTCTGGCCTACCCCTGCGCCTGCTCGCGCAAAGACATCGAAACCGCTTGGGCGTTGCGCGGTATTGCAAAAACTGCGCATGAAGAATTGCCCTATCCCGGCACCTGCCGCAACGGTTTGCAGGGCAAATCAGCCCGCGCATGGCGATTGCATGTGGAGCGTGCCAAGCAGGGTCTGCAATCCACACCGATGCCCTCAAAAGGCTCATTTTTAAAGCAAAATCAGCCTCTAGCCGGCATAAAATGTGCGCGAAGTGCTATGCATTCGATAGCATCTAATGCAACTATTCTGCACTGGCAAGACCGCCGCCTAGGCGATCAATCGCAAGATGTGGCGCGGCAAGTGGGCGATTTTGTATTGCGCCGCGCCGATGGGCTGTGGGCCTACCAACTGGCTGTGGTGGTGGACGATGCGGCGCAAGGCATCACGCATGTGGTGCGCGGTGAAGATTTGGCCGACAACACCGCGCGGCAAATCTTGCTCCAACACGCCTTGGATTACCCCTGGCCGCAGTATCTTCATACCCCGCTGGTGCTCGCCCCCGATGGGCAAAAGCTCTCCAAGCAAAACGGTGCACAAGCGCTCAATGTGCAAGACGAGCCAGCGGATTCGCCCGCCGTTTTGCCACCTAGCTCGCAAGCTGCCGCAGCGGCCCTGGCGCAAGCCGCCCGCCATTTGGGGCTGTACACCCGCAGCAACCCGCCAACACCGATCAGCGATCAATTAGCGACCTACATCACACAATGGCGGATTCTTTTGATACAAATACTTGCAGTTAAGTCCTCGCGTGAGACAATAAAAAAATTTTCATTCTTTTGTACTCATGTTTCAACTGCTGATGCGCTTTCTACGACAAATCATCGTGCTGGGGTGCGCCTGCGTCAGCATGAACACATGGGCTCAGGTCTGCGCGGCTCCTGGTAAAGATGGCCCGGTCACGATCAGTGGCGCGAACACGAATATCAACACCTATTTTCAAGGCAATGGCAATTTAGGCATCGGCGCGGTCTCCTTGGTGCTCGGCGCGAGTACCGGCACAGCAGCTGCGATTCAACCCGGAGACAAGTTGCTCATCGTGCAGATGCAAGGCGCAGACATCAACGATGTCAACAACAATTGCTATGGTGATGGCTTAGGGTCGTGCACAGATACCAATACCCGCGCGATCGGCGCCGACAAAGCCCAAGGCTTTTTAGAAGATACCAATTACACCGCAGGCCGTTATGAATATGTGCGCGTCACCTCTGTCTCGGGCGGCGGCGGCGCTGGCGACACGGTGAATTTTTCTCCAGCCCTCACCTATGCCTACACCCAAGCGGCACCCGATACAACGATTGGCCAGCGCCGCTACCAAGTCATTCGCGTGCCGCAGTATTCAGCGCTCACGATTTCTGGCTCGATCCGTCCCACGCGCTGGAATGGCTTGGTCGGTGGCGTGGTGGCGCTGGATGTGGCCGGCGCAGTGACATTCTCAGGTGCTGGACCGCATATCAACGCTTCTGGCACAGGTTTTCGCACGGGTTTTGGTGCGCGAAGTGGAACAGCCAATGGCGATCGCCTGTTTCAAAACAATGCCGATGCGCTTGGCGGCGCACGCGACACGACCAAAGGAGAGGGAATCGCTGGAGCACCGCGCACTATGTGGATCCCCAACGATTCTCTGGTATTCAACAGCACCGGCAATACGCTCACCAACCCCGATCTGAACGCCAACACCCAAGGCTACCCGGGTGGCGACTATGGCCGAGGTGCGCCCGGCAACGCCGGCGGGGGTGGTATCAGCCACAACTCGGCGGGTGGCGGAGGAGGCAATGGCGGACGGGGTGGCGCAGGCGGTGCGACTTGGGAGGGCGATGGTTCGCGCGACGTCGGCGGCTACGGTGGCGGCAAAGTACCCCAAAGCGGCGCAGTCGATGCCAATCGCCTCGTACTGGGCGGCGGCGGTGGCGCGGGTGACATCATCAATGGCGGCGGTGTCAGAAGTCAAATCAGCCCCAATGCAGCAAGGCCCCAAGGGCGGTCAAGGGCGGCGGTCGTGATTTCATCAATGCGGGCACACCCGGCGGCGGCGGCTGGCTGCAAACCAATGGCACACGAGGTCCGACCTCATTTTTTTGATGCCGCTGGCGGCGGTGGCGCTGGCGGATCCATCCGATTGCTTGCTGCGAGCAACACCAGCTTGGTGCGCCTTCAGGCCGATGGCGGCGAAGGCGGCACGCATGATGCAACAGGCGGCCCAACACACTGCTCTGGCTCCGGCGGCGGTGGCGCTGGCGGCGTGCTCGTGGCCAACGGCGCATTCTCTGGCAGCAACAGCGTCAATGGTGGCCTGCAAGGCCCTAACCCGCCCAACAACCCCATCAACTGCCAAGGGGATGCCGGCGAGGTGGGCGCATCGCTCAATTTCAGCCCCAGCACGCAAATCGGCGTGCAGCCCGGCTACCAATGTTTGCCGCAATTGCAGGTGAGCAAATTCACCCTCACCCCCAGCCGCACTGCGCCGCCCGACACCACCGCGCAATACCAAATCGTCATCCGCAACACCGGCGGCGGGACGGCTTTCGGCGTCAGTGCGCAAGACACTCTGCCCGTACCTTTCGGCTTGGCGGCAGTCGCCACCACAGCCTCCGCCGTGTCCACCACAGTGACCGGCCCCACCCCGATTGCCAACAGCTCAGGTAACACCCCCACCGCCATCTTCGGCACAGCGGGCGGCACAGCGGTCAACAGCTTTGCCATCGGCGCAAGCGGCGTGCTCACCCTCAGCTTCCAAGTCAACCTCAACACCACCACCACCGGCATTTACCAAAACAGCGCCGCCGTGCGCTACACCGACCCCGTGCGCACCACTGGCGGCAATTCAGGCGCAGGCGGCAACCCCAGCGTCACGCCCGGCGGCAGCTATGCCAACGGCAATCCTGTGCCCGGGAGCAACTATGTAGCCTCCAGCTCCACACAAGAAGATGTGAGCATCACTGGCACCACGCCAACTGTGGCCGATATTGCCGCCAGCAAGAGCGGCACCAGCTTTGCCTTTGTGGGCGACCCTGTGAGCTATATCCTCACGGTCAGCAACAATGGCCCGGCCAATGCCGGCACAGTCACTGTGCAAGACCTCGTGCCAGCCAGCATCGGCACCGTCACGTGGGTCTGCGTCGTCATCGGCGGCACGGGCGATTGCGATGGGCCCGCAGGCGGTACGGGCGCGAGCGGCTCAGGCAACAGCATTGCGTTGAATCAGGTCTCGCTCAACTCCGGCGCTGCTATTCAAATCACCGTAGCAGGCACTGCGGCCACCAGCGGCACAGTGACCAACTTCGTCACCGCCACCTTGGCCACGCTCGGTTTGACGGACTCCAACCCTGCCAACAATGCCGCCAGCGTCACCACCCGCATCGATCCGCGCAGTGCCGATTTGGTGGTCGTCAAAAGCAATGGTGTCTCCACACTCACCAGCGGCGCGGTCACGGTCTATACCCTCAACGTGGGCAACAACGGGCCCGCGCCCGTGAACAATTCCATCGTTGCCGACCCCGTAGCGCCTGGTCTCACGCCACTGAGCGTCAATTGCACGGCGCTGGGTGGCGCAGTGTGCCCCGCAGGCTTGACCACCAGCACACTTGCCGCAGGCATTGCCATCCCTAGCCTGCCCGTGGGCAGCACCATCAGCATCGAACTCAGCGCACAAGTCACGGCCGGGGCAAGCAGCCGAGTCACCAACACCGCCACCATCACCGCACCAGCCGGCACCAGCGATCCCGTCAGCGGCAACAACACTTCAGTGGATTCCGACCCGACTGTAGCTGCCGTGGTGCGCGTCATCAGTGCAGCCAACATTTGCCCCGTGGGCAGCACGGAGCAACTGACCAACCTGCTCTCCAACGGCAATTTGGCCAACACCGCAGCCTCGATGGGCGGCAATATTCCGCAATTTCCTGTGGATTTCTACCCCGGCGACACCAGCGAAGCCATCCAGCAAGGCGCGAAGAACTACGCCGCTGGCGTGGTGATTCAAAACCCCTTTATCGGCGATATCTCCCGATCGGTAGGAGCCACCAACAATTGGCTCTACAGCAACGGCAACAACCTCGCTGGCACACCCAATTACCGCATCTACAGCCAGCAACTCACCACGCTCGTGCCCGGCCGCCAATACGTCTTCATGTACTACGGCTCGAATGCCATCGTAGGCGGCAACGTCACGGCCACCGATCTGCCCAATATTTCCATGCGCGTTTCTTCAGGCACCAATACCGTTGCCTATTTGGCCACCCACAGCTATGCCCTTGAGGCCGCAGGCACCGACACTTGGACACTGCGCCAAGCCGCCTTCACCGCCACCGCAGCCACCATGAGCGTCGAGCTCTGGGATGCCGCCACCGGTGTGAATGGCGATGATTTTCGCCTCCACCCAATTCATCCTGCGTGAATGTCGCCCGCAAGCCGATCCGCGCGTCACAAAAAGCAATGGCGTGAACACGGTGACTGCGCTCACGCAAACCACCTACACCGTCGTCGTCAGCAACCCCGGCCCCGGCGATGCAGGTGGCACGCTGGTGCGCGACCCTGCTGCTGTTGGCCTGCAAAAGACAGCATTGCTTGCGCCGCCAGCGCCAGCGCACAATGCCCCTTGGTCACCACCCTCAGCGGCATCGAAGGCGCAGGTCTCGTGATTCCCCAGCTCTCCGCCGGCCACACCGTCACCTTCACCATTGTCGCCACCGTACAGGCTTTGAACGGCTCGGTGACCAACGCAGTGAGCCTGACCATCCCGCCCGATGTGATCGACAGCAACAGCGGCAATAACAGTTTTCCAGATACCGACAATGTCTTGGCTGTGGCCAACTTGCAAATCACCAAAACCAACAACACCAACACTTTAGTCGCCGGAAGCACCACAAACTACACCATCACCGTGAGCAACCTCGGCCCTTCGCCGGCAGACGGCGCGGTGCTGCGCGATACGCCCAGCGCCGGCTTGCAATGCACCGGCCCAGTCGCCTGCACATCAAATGACGGCAACTTAGCCGTCTGCACCGGCGGCACAGTCGGCACGCCTAACGCCTCCATCCCGCTGGCCACGCTGATCAGCGGCGCTACCCTGCCCCGCCTGCGCCAAGGTGGGGTGCTCACTCTAGCGCTCAGTTGCGGAGTCACGGCATCTGGTTTGTAGTGTGAGGGGCTTAGCCTCTCCTACAATCCAAGCCAACATGACCACTGAAGATCACACCGTTGGCGCTGAGGCCAGCACAGCCCACCACCGCCCCATCCGCAGCTTCGTGCTGCGCACCGGGCGCATGGGCACGGGGCAGGAACGCGCTTTGGCCGAGCTTGGGCCGCGTTACATGCTGCCCTTTGAGCCCAAGAGACTCGATTTAGATACTCTCAAAAGCATAGCACTCCGCGCAGATTCTATGCCGTCTAGTGGCCAAAAAGGCTTAAAAAATGACCTCCTGAATACTCCCGTGGTGCTCGAAATTGGCTTTGGCATGGGTGATGCCACGGCAAAAATCGCCCAGCATCTACCCGATACCTTGTTCCTCGCCTGCGAGGTGCACACACCCGGCGTGGGTGCGCTGCTGCGCTTGATTGGCGAGCAGCAAATTCCGAATATTCGCATCATTCAGCATGATGCCGTAGAGGTTCTTGCTCAGATGATTGCCAAAGAGTCGTTAGATGGCATCCACATTTTCTTCCCCGATCCGTGGCATAAAAAGCGTCACCACAAACGCCGCTTGATTCAGCCGGCGTTCGTCGCCAAACTCATGCAGCACTTAAAGCCCGGAGGCTATCTGCATCTGGCCACCGATTGGCAGCCTTATGCCGAGCAAATGCTAGAAGTTCTCTCACAAGAGCCGTTGTTGCACAACACGGCAACCGATTACGCCCCGCGCCCCGACTACCGCCCTGAGACCAAATTCGAGCGCCGTGGCCTCAAGCTCGGTCATGGCGTGTGGGATCTCGTGTTCAAAAAGAAACCAAGCCCTCTATGAGCCTCAACAAAGACAAACCCGATCCCGCCAAAGCCACTGCGCTGTATCAAACGGCATTGCCGCTGTTTACTGAGAAAACTACGCAGATTGCGAAAAATCTGCCGCGAAGCCATGCTGGCTGACCCCGATTGCGCCGATGCGCTGGAGCTGCTCGGCGCAATTCATGCCGCTCGCGAAGAGCGAGCGATGGCGCTGCCCTTCTTTGAACGCGCCGTCAAACTCGCCCCTCATATCGCGCAGTTTCACTACAACCTCGGTGTGATTCACCATGAGCTGAACCGCTTCCCGCAAGCCATGCGCAGCTACCACCAAGCGCTGCGTATTCAGCCCGAGCACAATGCCGCGCTATCGAATTACGGTGATCTGCTGCGGCGACATGATCAACTCGAAGCCGCCCGCGAACATTTGGAGCGCCTGCAGCGCTTAGAGCCCGATGCCAAGGGCTTGCCCCTCAAACTCGCCCTCACTTACTTCGGTCTCAAAGAATACGAGTTGGCCGACAAGTATTTCGTCGAAGCCCTCAAAGACCCGAAAGAGCCCGCCGTCGTCCATTGGGAATATGCGCATTATTTGCTGCTCAAAAAGCGCTTCAAAGAAGGCTGGGCGAGCTACGAGCATCGCAGTGAATGCTCCACTTCAACAGCGTCTATCACTTTCCTCACACCGAGCCGCTGTGGAACGGCGAAAGCTTAAAGGGCAAAACTCTCTTGGTGCACCGCGAGCAAGGCTTGGGCGATGAGATCATGTTTGGCAGTTTGCTGGCAGACCATACGCAAGAGGCAGATCGCGTGGTGATCGTCGCCGCGCCAGAGATGGTGCGCGTCTGGCAAAGCACGTTGAACTCTCAAAACCTGCCCACCGACAAATACCACGTCTACCCCTACTGGGGCGCTCTACCCCCACTGTGGGATTCACCGCCCAAGCCGGCTTGGTTTGCGCAATACAGCTTTGACTACCAAATCGCCATCGGTCGCTTGGCGCATCTTTTCCGCCCTAGCCTGCAAAGCTTTGGTACGCCAAAGGTTACGTTCAAAATTGACGAGGATTTGGTGCTTGAGTGGAAAGCCAAAGTGAGCAGCATTCCGAATATTGCAGGCAAAAAGAAAGTCGGCGTGATGTGGGGCGCGAACCCCGCCACCTTCCACTACGATGCCTCGCGCCGCGCCCTGCGCAAGAGCGTACCCCTGCATGAGTTTGAGCCGCTGGCCAAGGTCAAAGGCGTGCAACTCGTGAGCCTAGCCAACAGCGTGCACGGTTCGATTGCCGGCAGCCTGAACGCGCTAGATTTGGTCGATTTCAGCGAAGACCTGATTGACCTCGCTGAAACCGCTGCGCTGATGAAAAACCTCGATGTCATCATCACCATCGACACATCACTCGCGCACCTAGCCGGCGCGATGGGTCTCAAAGTGTGGATGCCCCTGTGCTGGGATGCCGATTGGCGCTGGAGCGAAAGCGATGAAACCAGCTATTGGTATCCCGATGTCAAATTAGTGCGGCAAAGCGTGGCAGGCGAGTGGAAGCCCTTGATGGAGCAATTGGCCAAAGACTTGAAGGCTTTTGTTCAAGCATAAAGCACTCGCCGCATACGCAGCTCACGCAGCTCGCAGCTCTTCCTTTAACTTCAAGCCAATCTCCGGCTTGTGGGCAAACGGATCGGTCGGGTTACGTGCCATCATGATGTCCTCCAGCCGCGTTTGCACCGAGGCGATGGCTTTGGGATGGCTATAGACATAAAAGCGATCTTGCTCTATGGCATCAAACACCATTTGAGCTACATCTGCCGCGCTCACTTTGCCGCTCGTCACTGCTTTATCGCTCATCGCTTGACCGATCATCTGACTCTTGGTCGGCTTGATACCGCGCTGCTTGAATTCATCGGGGCGATTGCGATGGCTTTGGCTGATGCCCGTCGGTACGAAGAAGGGGCACAAGACGGATGCGCTCACCTGATCCGTCACCAAGCGCAGGTCTTGATACAGCGTTTCGCTGAGCGCCACCACCGCGTGCTTGCTCACGTTGTACACGCCCATATTCGGCGCATTGAGCAAACCGGCCATACTGGCGGTGTTGACGATATGGCCTTGATAGCCCGGGTCTTTCTTCGCAGCATCCAACATCATCGGCGTAAACACGCGAACACCATGCGCTACGCCCATCACATTCACACCAATCACCCACTCCCAATCCTTGAGTGTGTTTTCCCAAATCAAACCGCCTGAGCCTACGCCAGCGTTGTTAAACACGAAATGTGGTGCGCCAAAGCGCTCGAAAGCGGCTGCGCCCAAGGCTTCCACCTGATCCGCCTTACTCACATCCAACTTAAAAGGCAACACCTGAGCGCCCAGCGCAGAAATTTCAGCCGCAGCATTGTCCAGCGCATCCTGCTGCACATCCGCCATCACCACATTCATCCCCAGCCTGGCCGCGATGCGAGCGCACTCCAAACCAAAGCCCGAGCCTGCACCAGTGAGAACGGCAGTTTTGTTGTTGAAATCAGTGATCATGACAATATCTCCAAAAATTAAGGTCTCAGCATCTCGATATGCGGGATGCCATCTTCGATGTAAGGCGCACTGGCTGTGATGAAGCCGTGTTGCGAATAAAACTTTTCTAGCCGCGCTTGCGCGCCAATGCGAATGGGCTGTGCGCCCCAAGCCATCTTCATCGAGGCGATGGCTTGGCGCATCAGCGCATGGCCTGCGCCTGTGCCGCGCAAGCTGGCGTGGGTGATCACGCGACCAATGCTGGCTTCTTTGAACTTGATGCCCGCGTTGAAGCAGCGAGCATAGGCAAGCAGCTGTTCGCCTTGCGTGCCAAGCAAATGCATGGCTTGATCATCCGCGCCATCCATGTCTTGAAACACGCAGTTTTGCTCCACCACAAACACTTCGCTGCGCAATTGCAGCAGCGCATAGAGCTGCTGCAAAGTGAGCGCACCATACGAAGAAAAATGCCATTGCAAAGAAGGCGCAGAGACCATGCGCTAGTCGGCCTTCTTCAAGATAAAGCCAATTCGCGGGAAATGCACGAACACTTCGCCGGCGCGTGTATCCACGCGACGCAGCGTGTAGCGTGTGCGCGTGGCGGCCACCAACTGGCCTGCACTGGACTCTAGGCCAAAGCTTTCAGCCGCGATTGTCACATCGCTGCCTAATGGGATGCCATGCGCGTCTTGGAAGGTGTTTTCAATGCCAAATAGGCTGCTAGCCGGCGTGTTACTTGCGCAGGCTGCTATAGATTCAGTAGCATTTGATTTACTCGGCTCGCCTTGCTCAAAGGCTGCTATTGCGTCCATCCAAGCGAGTACAGCAGGCGTGGCATCAAGCACGCTCGCCACAGGCGGCACAATTTTTCGTGTGAACCACAGCGGGTGATAGACCGCGAAATCTGCCACGCTGGGTTGGTCGCCAAGCAAAAATTTCTGCCCATCGAGCATGCTGGAGATGCGACGCAGATAGCTTTTGTAAGTGGCCGCCGCATCCGCAGGATTCATACGCGGCGCACCGCCTCGCATGGCTTGGCGGTCTGCTGCAAAGGCTTTGAGGTTTTCTGGCGGTTGATCTTTGAACACATACGCCGCGCCCGCAGGCTGGAAGTTATACGCCATCGCCACGGGAAAGAGCATGCTGTCTGCCCACTGCGCCACGGTGCGAGCAGCGCCTTTTTGCCCAGCGGGATACAGCGTTTTCTCTGGGCTCAAATGTTCGAGCACGTCACAAATCAGCATCGTGTCGCAAACGATTTGGTTGCCAATTTGCAGAATCGGAATGCGTCGATAACCGCCCGTGAGCGATTGCATATCGGGCTTAGGCATCACCATCGGCTGGAAGACGGATTTCCAAGCCAAATTCTTGTAGCCCATGATCGCTCTGATTTTCTCGGCGAAGGGTGAACTGGGGTAATGGTGGAGAAAGATGTCTTGGTTCATGATATTAACTATGGCTTAGGGATGATTTTAGGTAACGCAAAAGCGCGAAAAGTACGCGAAAAACGCCAAAAATAAAATCAAATCTTTTGATGTATGGGTATTTTTTCGCGTCTTTCGGCTGTTGTTTTCGCGTTTTTCGCGTTACCTAGAAATCTCAGAGTTTCACAAGTTGCTTACCAAAGTTCCGCCCCTTCAGCAGCCCCAAAAATGCCTCCGGCGCGTTCTCAATCCCTTGCGTAATACTCTCGCGTGGGCGGAATTTGCCGCTGGCGATCAAGCCACTCAATTCCTTCAAAGCCTCCGGCCACACTTCCATGTGCTCGCTCACGATGAAGCCTTGCATCTTCAAGCGGCTCGCTAGAATGATCGCCGGATTAGCCATCGGCGGCGCATCGCCGTCGTAGCGCGAGATCATGCCGCAGACGGCGACTCGGCCAAAGGCGTTCATACGTGCGAGGATCACATCGCTCATCCAGCCGCCCACGTTTTCAAAGAAGCAATCAATGCCGCTAGGCGCAGCTTCTTTTGAGC
>JAAUOI010000047.1 GCA_012036375.1 Allobrachymonas sp.
CAATGGCATTGATTTCTGGATAGCGCTCAAGTTTGGCTTCTAAAATTTTGAGTTGTCGCAAGAACTCTGTGCCTAAACCACCTGATTGCGCCTCGTACCAAGCAAAGATTTCTGCAATATCTTGTTCGGCGGCTTGCGTGTATCGAGCGACGAATCTCACAGCTTGACGCCTAGTCTGCTGGCAATCTCAGTGAGCGTACTGCTGTGGCCAGGATTGGCCTCACTCCATGCGACGCGGCGCAGGATTTCGGCTTGCGCGGCTGCGCTTGTGGCACGGGCAGCCGCAGCTTCTTCTGCGATGTTGTCCCAAATATCTTCCACGAGCTGAATTTTTTCGTGAAGTGTGTATTGGGCGATGTGTTGGGGTAGGGCGCTCATGGGAGTGTTCCTCAGCAAGTCAAAACATTAACATGAAAGATCAAAGTAGCCAATTCTCCACCTTCAAGCCCTTTACCCTCCCAAACTCAGCCACGTTATCCGTCACCACCGTCAACTTATGGTGCAAAGCTTCCGCAGTGATCCAAGTATCGTTACGGCTGATGGGCGTGCCGGTTTGTTCGAGCTGGGTGCGAAGGTGGGCGTAGCGCATGGCAACTTCTTGGTCGATGATGAGGGGCTGTGCAGTTGCAATGATGAGGTCTAGCGCTTGCCTGCGCTGGGGATGTTTGTCGCCTTTGAGATAGTCGGTTTCTAACTCTCTGCGCACGACTGGGGGGAGAAAGAGTTGGCTGGGATGTTGCCTGAAATGAAGACGCTGGCGCTGGCGGTGGGGGCTGTCATGTTGATCTCAGTTTGGCTATACGGGTTGTCTATCGTATGGAGTGGCTTGCCAATGGGCTTAGTCCATGTCTAAAACTCGTAGGGGTATCAAATTTACCCACCAGACTTTGGCAGCTTGTCCATTTTGATGAGGAGGCTGTTCAAAAGAGGGAGAACCTCTGCGACTCCTGGTTCAGACTGTTTTTTCCGCAGTTCACTATAAATCGTATGGAGTTCCCGAAAATCATTGGGATCCTGCGATCCGGCGGTGATTTTGTCAGCTATTTTTTTGCTCGAGCAAAAAGATCTGCTCGAGCTCTGTTTGCTGCAATTTTCTGATCTGCTGCTGCAATATCAGCTCTGCCTGACTGCAATATCAGCTCTGTTTGCTGCAATTTTCTGATCTGCTGCCTGCATTATCCGCTACGAGCGGACAAAAGATTGCTAATGACCTCAGCTCTGCGTCTCTCATAAATCGGCACCAGATGTGGCTTGCCGTCAGCCTGAGCGCGACTGATCTTGTTTGCGTAATCAAGCATCAGCTCTGCTTCACATTTAATACGCTTCTGTTGAGTTGGATTCCTGAGCTCGCCCGGTTGTAGGCAGGAGCGTTAATGCTGTTGCTGCCGCAAGACTCGTCAAGCCGGTGATGATTCGCTGGGCGAGAGTATTGCTGCCAACATCTGCAGGATCGTTGCTTTGAGCAAGTGTATTTTGCCTGGCGGCAGGTTGGGGCATGGCTTGGGAGAGTGCGTTCATCAGGATATTCCTTGCAATGAAAAAACTTTAACATGAATGATTAAATCAGCCAATTCTCCACCTTCAAGCCCTTGACCCGCTTGAATTCGCGCACATTGTTTGTCACCAAGGTTGCACCGAGGCTCAGGGCGTGGGCGGCGATCCAGAAATCATTGGCTCCTATGGGCTCGCCACGTTTTTGCAGATCGGTGCGTATTTGGCCGTAAATGAGAGCCGAGGGCGTATCTAGTGCCAATACTTCGATATCTTGAAGAAGTGCTTTGATGCGGGCGAGCTTGAGGCTCCCTACTGGATTAAGCGTAAGGCCGTACTCTATTTCTCCAAGATGAATGGCAGATAGCTTGATATTTTTGATGTCAAGTTTGGCAAATGCGGCCAGAGCTTTGGGATGACCTTTAACGATTGCAGTGAATGTGTTGGTATCTAGCAAATGGATCATGGGTATCAAGCCTTAGCCACTTTTCGTGAGGGAGCTTCTTTTTTACTCTTGGGCTGCTTAGCAGCGCGTGATGTATCTGATGCTTCGTCACCAAAAAGCGCTTTCCAATCGCGCTCTTGGGCGGGTTCTTGGCGCAGTTCGCGAAGAGTTTGATCGAAAGCTTCCCATTCGTGCAGATCGTTTGGGTCTAAAGGTGGCAGGTTGGCTAGGATTTCAGCAGTGGTGCGATGCTTAGGCTTAACAATCAGCTCATTGCCACGCTTCACGATGGTGACTTGCTTGGTGTTGAACTGAAACTCTTTGGGAATACGCACGGCTTGGCTGTTGCCGCTGGTGAAGACGGTGGAGTCTTTTTGTGCAGTGGTTGGCGTGATGGAGGAGGGTAGGCGGGCGTTCATGGCTGGCTCCTGTTGATGGAGGTTTGTATATCTTGATTGTATATCCTCAATCATCGACTGTGTATTTCCTATGAGAATGCTATGTGAATGAGCCAAGTGCGAAAATCTTAGTATGAACACTATCGCCACATCATCTGCTGCTCCTCAAACCATCACCCTCGGCGGAGGCTGTTTTTGGTGTACCGAATCGGTCTTTAAAGAAGTCAAAGGCGTTCTCGATGTGGAATCGGGCTATTGCAATGGGCATGTGTTGAATCCCAGCTATGAAGATGTATGCGCCGGGCAGACGGGGCACAACGAGGTGGTCAAGCTGGTGTATGACCCAGCGGTGATTTCCACGCGGGAGATTTTGGAGATCTTTTTTGTGGTGCATGACTGCACGCAGCTAAACCGCCAAGGCAATGACACCGGCACACAATATCGCAGCGGGATTTATTTCTCGAATGCGCAGCAGCAAGATGCGGCCAACGACCTCATCCGCGAGATGAGCCAAGACAAGATTTTTGATGGCTCGATTGTGACTGAGGTGTTGCCGCTGCAAAACTACAGCGCAGCCGAGGACTACCACCAAGATTTTTTTGAGCGCAACCCGTATCAAGGCTACTGCATGGCTGTGGCTGCGCCCAAGGTGGCGAAGTTTCGCAAGACGTTTGCGCGGCTAGCAAAGTAAACCGCCTTCAGCCTAGGCTACGTATCATTGCGGCATGTTGGTCTCTGAGCAATTGAGTTTTTCTTATCCGGGCGGCGCTGTGATGCGCTTTCCGGATCTGGCATTGCCTGAGAAAGGCGTGTTGCTGCTGCAAGGCGCTTCGGGCTCGGGGAAGTCAACGCTGCTGGCGCTCTGTTGCGCGCTGCTGAGTGGTGCTTGTGGCAAGCTTCGGGTAGCAGGGCAAGATGTGTTGACGTTGAAAGGCGCTGAGCGCGATGCTTGGCGCGGGCGCACGGTGGGTTTTTTGCCTCAAAGGCTGCATTTGAGTGAATCACTCTCAGTGCGCGGCAATCTGGGCTTGGTGTTTTTCGCAGCAGGTTTGCCTGAAGACACTGCGAAAATTGAAGCTGCTTTGCAGGCGCTGGGCGTGGCGGACTTGGCCGAGCGTCGCCCCAGCGCGCTCTCTGGTGGGCAGGCGCAGCGGGTGGCGCTGGCGCGGGCTGTATTGCTTTCGCCGAAGATCATCTTGGCCGATGAACCGACGGCGAGTTTGGATGATGAGGCTGCATTTCAGGCCATCGCACTCTTGCTGCAAGCGGCGCAGCGCTGCGGTGCATCGCTGGTGATTGCCACGCATGATGCGCGGGTGAAGCTGGCGCTGCAAAGCTCTGAGCAAGCCTTGCAACCTATAGTTTTGAAAAATTTAAGCCAAACGGGCACTTTGCCGGCAAGAAATATGCGCAGAGTGCTATGAAAAGCATAGTATCGACATTCTCTTATGCGCTGCGTATGCTGCTTGCCCGCCCGGGCGCGGCGCTGCTCAATGCGCTCTTGATCGCGCTCGGCGTGGCCACCATGACGGTGCTGCTACTGGTGTCCACGCAGATGGAGCGCAGTTTTGAACGCGATCTCGCGGGCGTGGATGTGATCGTGGGCGCAAAAGGCTCGCCGCTGCAAATGATTTTGGCGGGCGTGTTGCATGTGGACGTGCCGGCGGGGAATATTCCGCTGGAGGCCGCGCAAGCACTGGCCAAAGATGCACGCGTGAAGCAGTTGATTCCGCTGAGTTTGGGCGATAGCTTTCAAGGTTTTCGGATCGTGGGCACGACGCAGGCTTATCCTGATTTGTACAACGCTCAGTTGGCCGCCGGCAGCATGTGGTCGCAGCCGATGCAGGCAGTGGCAGGTGCAGATGTGGCTGCGCAATTGCCGCTGGGTGCGAGCTTTGCCGGCACGCATGGGCTGGCGGGTGGCGGCGAGGTGCATGACAAATCTCAGTACACCGTGACCGGTCATTTGCAGCGCTGCGGCTGCGTGTTGGATCGCTTGATTTGACGAGCACCGAGAGCGTCTGGCAGGTGCATGAAAAAGAAATTGCGCTCGATGAGGCGGATAAAAAAGCCCTGCAAGAGGAACGGGAGATCACCTTTGCCCTGATTCAATATTTCTCGCCACTGGCGGCCGTGAGCTTTCCGCGCTTTGTGAACCAAGGCACCGAGCTGCAAGCCGCTGCGCCCGCCATTGAGATCACGCGCCTGTTTCGCATGCTCGGCGTGGGTACGCAGGTGCTGCAAGCTTTTGCAGTGGTGCTGCTGGCCGTGGCGGCGATGAGCCTGTGGATGTCGCTCACAGCGGCTTTGCGCGAGCGGCGCGGCGATCTGGCGATGCTGCGCATGCTGGGTGCATCGCCTGCGAAGGTGGCGACTTTGCTGTTGTTTGAAACGCTTTTGTTGGCCTTCGTGGGCTGGGGCATTGGCGTGATACTTGGTCACCTCTTGACAAGTCTGATAGGCTATTTATTGGAAGCAGAGCGCTCGCTGGTGGTCAGTGGAGCGCTGTGGCTGCCGCAGGAACTGCTGCTCTTGGCAGGAGTCTTGGTTTTATCGGTTCTGGCTGTGGCTTGGCCTTTGCGGCAGGCTTACAGGATCGATGTTTTGCAACAGTTACAAATGAGGTGATTTCCATGATTTTTAAGCAAAAAAGGCTTCTGGCCGGCGTTTTATCTGCGCTAAGCGCTATGACATTTATAGCGTCTTCGGCCTTCGCGCAAGCGCATTCCGCTGCCGACATCAAGAAAGATATTGAACGCCACAAAGCCATGGCCGCTGCCCACACCTCAGCCGCGCAATGTCTCGAATCGGGCAAGAAATACGATGCTTGCATGGATGAATTGCAAAAATCTTGCAAAGGCTTGGGCATCGGCAAGCATTGCGGCATGCGTCATGTCCATTGAGCGGCGGCTGTTGTTGGCAGTTGGGGCGACGCTGCTCGCTTCAACGGCTGGTGCGCAGGTGCTCTCTTCTCCGATTAGCAAAAGCTCGGGCTCCTCTGGCTCGGGCTCCTCTAACTCAGCCGCCAGAAAATCCGCCGTCCCTCAGCCTGTGCAAAGCCAAAGCGGTGCGCTGGCTGGTGTGCCGGCAGGGCAAGGCGCGGGGGTACACAGCCCCAATTCTCCGTTTGCGCCGCTACCCAAGCGCGACGATGTGATTGCTTGGAGCGTGCTCACCGCCCTGACCACCAAGAACGAGAAAAATAAAATCCTGCCCGTGTTTGGCAAGCAGCAACTCGCACTGCATCAAAAAACGCAAAAAGTCCAAGGCTTCATGATGCCGCTAGAGCCTGGGCAAAATCAGCGTCATTTTTTGCTCACCTCCGTGCCTCTCACCTGCAGCTTCTGCCTGCCCGGCGGCCCGGAGAGCATGATCGAAGTGCGCACCAAAACGCCTGTGAAATATTCGCTAGAGCCAGTGGTGGTCGAAGGTAAATTCTTGGTGCTCCAAGACGATCCCTACGGCTTGTATTACCGCATCACGGAGGCGGTGGCCGTGAAGTGATAAGTCTTGGTGTCTGAGCCCGTGATGCGCTGGCTACACTCCAAGACATGAACCATCCCGTCCTCGCAGCGCTGCTGCCTGTCGTCATCCTCATTGCTATTGGATTCATAGCAGGCCGCGCAGGTTTGATGGCGGCTAACTCGGTAAAAGACCTTTCAAAACTGGTTTTCACGATCTTTTTGCCACCGCTGTTGTTTCGCACGATGGTGAATGTGCAGCCAGAGAATTTGCAGGGGCGCCCGTTGTTGGCGTATTTGTTGGGCATGGCGCTGATGTATGGGGTGATGTTTGTTGCAGCGGGACGCAATCGCAGGGCGGCGGTGCTGGGGCTTGCGGCTAGCTACAGCAACACGGTGATGATCGGTATTGCGCTGATTCAGTTTGCTTACGGTGAGCAGGGCGTGGCGGTGCTTTTGGCGCTGATCACGGTGCATTCGCTTATCATGCTGTCGCTGGCGACTGTGGTGCTGGAGTTGGTCACGCTCAATGAAAGCAGTCAGGGCCAAGGTCATCCTTTCAAAATCTTGGCTGCTTCGATTTGGAACACGTTGAAGCAGCCCATGATTTTTCCGATCATTGCGGGCTTGCTTTATGCGCAGACTGGGCTAGGTATTCCTGCCGTGATCGACAAACCTTTGCAATTGCTCGCCTCGGCCTTCAGCCCGCTGGCCGTGATTTTGGTGGGCATCACCTTGGCCAGCACCAAAGTGGGCGAGCATCTGCGCATGGCGCTGGCTTTGTCGATGTTGAAAAATGTGGCGCACCCGTTGGTGGTCGCTTTCATCGGCTTGGCGCTCGGGCTCTCAGGCTTGCCACTGGCCGTGATGATCGTCACCGCTGCGTTGCCCATTGGTGCGAATGTGTTTTTGTTTGCACAGCGCTATGAAACGGCTTTGCCTGAGGTGACGGCGGCAGTTGCGATTTCTACTGGCGTGGCCCTGCTGTCCGTGGCTGCTTCACTCTCGCTTGTAAGATTTTTATAAAACAGAGAGACCAAATGGGCATAAACCGTACTGAATCGATGGGGAAAGAGATCCCGCGAGACAGCGCGTGGCCTTTTCAGGCACGATGTGCCCACATTTGAGTTATGGCTTATTAACGGCTTATTTTCCGATCACTTTTTTTGGAGACTTCCATTATCAATCGCAGAGACTTGTTTATTGGCGGCGGTGCAGCCACGGTGGCTTACATGGCCGGTTCATTCATGCCGCTGATTGCGCAAAACACCGCCAACCTTGGCGCGCCAAGCGTCGTACAAGTGGGCTTTCGCAAGCAAAAGCTGGGCGATATGGAAATCATTGCGCTCAATGATGGCGTAGGCCGCCGCTCGCTGGCCGCTGAGTTTGTGCGAAATGCACCGCTGGATCAAGTGCAAGCCGCACTGCGCGAACAAAACTTGCCCACGGAATACATCGACATTCCGTTTACCGCCTTCTTGGTCGTCTCGGGCAGCCGCCGTATCTTGTTTGACACCGGCTTTGCTGACAATGGCGGCCCCACCAATGGCCGTTTGATGGCCAACCTGAACGCTGCGGGCTACAAAGCAGAAGACATTGACACGGTGGTCATCAGCCATTACCACGGCGACCATATCAACGGCATTCGCAACAAAGCAGGGCAACTGGTTTTCCCGAAGGCGAAAATCATGGTGCCAACGGTGGAGCATGCTTTCTGGATGGACGATGCGCGTATGGCCGCTGCGCCTGAAGCGATGAAGGGTGCGTTTGCCAATGTGCGCCGCGTGCTCAAAGACATTCCGGCTGATCAGCTCATGCAGTTTGAGCCGGGCAAAGACATTGCACCTGGCATCAAGAGCATGGCTGCTTTTGGCCACACGCCCGGTCACAGCTTGTTCGTGGTTGAAAGCAAGGGCGAAAAATTTGCCTATATCGCAGACCTGACGAACATCCCCGCGCTGTTTGCTCGCAACCCCGACTGGCAAGTTCAGTTTGACATGGATCCAAACGCCGCCCGCGACGTGCGCCGCAAAACCTTTGACATGATCGTGGCTGACAAGATGATGGTCGGTGGCTACCACTTCCCCTTCCCAGCCTTCGGTCGCTTGGAGAGGCTGGGCAACGGTTTTGACTTCAAGCCCGTAGCCTAAAGCTTCATTCGCCCAACAAAAAGCCCGCTTCTTAAGCGGGCTTTTTGACGAGAGCAGCATGGATTAAGAGGATAGCGACGCCTGCGCCCGCGCGGTGATGTCGCTCACATCGCCCATGCCGTCGATCTTGCGGTATTTGGGGGCGTTATTCGCATCTTGCGCCGCCCAGTTGGAGTAGTAATCGACCAGCGGGCGAGTCTGGGCGCTGTAGACATCCAAGCGCTTTTGCACTGTTTCGGCTTTGTCATCGTCGCGCTGCACCAAGGGCTCACCCGTTACGTCATCGACGCCTTCTGTTTTCGGCGGGTTGAACTTGAGGTGATAGGTGCGGCCTGAGGCGGGGTGGCTTCTGCGGCCGCTCATGCGCTCGATAATCGCATCAAAGGGCACGTCAATCTCTAGCACGTAATCCAGCGTCACGCCCGCATCACGCATGGCCTGCGCCTGTGGGATCGTGCGGGGGAAGCCGTCAAACAGAAATCCCTTGGCGCAATCGGCTTGCTTGATACGCTCTTTCACCAATCCAATGATGATCTCATCGCTCACGAGCTGGCCGGCATCCATCACTTTTTTGGCCGCCAAGCCCATCTCGGTGCCGGCTTTGACTGCTGCACGCAACATATCGCCGGTGGAGATTTGCGGAATGCCAAATTGCTTGCAAATAAAAGCCGCTTGCGTGCCTTTGCCCGCTCCGGGTGCGCCCAACAGTATGAGTCTCATGTCCATCCTCGTGAATTCAATTGCACCAAGGATAGCATGGGTAGCTTGCTACCAGTCTTACGTTGGGAGTTGACTCCAAAGCTGCCTAGCATGCTCTAAATCATCTGGCGTATCCACCCCTGGCCCGGGTGCTGCCT
Organism: Allobrachymonas sp.; assembly: GCA_012036375.1. Taxonomy (GTDB): domain Bacteria; phylum Pseudomonadota; class Gammaproteobacteria; order Burkholderiales; family Burkholderiaceae_C; genus JANMDU01. The sequence goes on from JAAUOI010000047.1 coordinate 8,803, forward strand.
GGCTCACATGCACCGCGATGCTGTAGCCATGCCAGAGCGCGCGCAGTTGCTCCAAGGCTTCGCTCACCTCAATCGGTGCCTGCGCAAGCTGGGGGAACTGGCGCAAAAACTTGCACGATAGCTATAGATGCCGACATGGCGCAACGGCTTGGGTGCATTGGCGTGGCCGTCTCGGTTGAAAGGAATCAAGCTGCGACTGAAATACAGCGCCTCGTTTTTCATATTCAGCGCGACTTTGACAATATTGGGATTGTTTTGATCCACGACGGATTCGATAGCGTGCGCGGCAGTTCCCATGCTGGTCTGTGGCTTGTTTTGCAATAACTGTGCGACGCCGGAGATGAGATGTGGGTCAATCAGCGGCTCATCGCCCTGCACGTTGACCACAATCTCGTCTTCGGCTATCCCAAGCAAGTCGCAAGCTTCAGCGAGCCGATCCGAGCCGCTCGGATGATCTGCGCGGGTGAGCACGGCTTGAATGCCATGCGCTGCACACGCGGCTTGAATTTCTGCGCTGTCGCAAGCCACCACCACACGACTTGCCCCGCTTTGCAGCGCACGCTGCGCCACGCGCACCACCATCGGCGCACCACCTATATCGGCCAAGGGTTTGTTAGGCAAGCGAGTCGATGCCAAACGTGCGGGGATGAGGACAGTGAAGTTCATAAAAAAGCTGCGTCGCTTGAGGGCTACGCAGCTTGCGGCATAGTTGAATGGATTTTATTGCTTGTTGTAGGTGTCCGTCGTGTCTAACACATTCGGGAATCCTTCCGCATCGAATGAGCTGCTTGGGTCGTTGTCGCCAACAGTGAAGACATTACCGTTTGACGAGAGAAGCAGGATCGTTTTGGCGGTAGAGGTGCTTGTGGGAATATTGCTGCACAGCGTTGAACTACCCAGAGGCACGGCAACGCTCGGTACGCTACCGCAACCTACGCCTGTCTCAATGCGTGCTGTGCCTGTGAAGGTTGGGGTACCAGCAGGAATCGTCACGGTAATTTTATCAACAGTATCAGTCCCGACAGTTTTTGTGCCGCTCAAGCTGACGCTTGATGCCAGGTCAGTGACGGATGCGAAGGCACTGCCCGCACATGATGTGCCGCTGTAGTAGTCAGTTTTACTCACAGCACTTAAATTTGCACCTACAACGGTGAAGACGATAGTTTCAATCTCACTTGTTGAAGTTGCGGTGTCTGGCTCGCAGCCTGCTATCCATGTGCCTTGGTATTTTGCTAGGGCTTCTGGGGTGGCCGGTGGCGTATTGGGTTGCTGCGAACCACCGTCCGAACCACCACCACACGCAGTTAGTACGACAGCAATACTGATAGCTAGTATTGCTTTTGCCCAATGATGCGAAGTGTATGTGAAAATTTTTCAATCTCCCAAGAATAAAGTTGATACTTTATTAGTACATACGAAACGCGGTAATGGCTGGCAGTCATTGCTGTAGCCCAATGATCGGGTCGCTGTTTAGAGATCGAGTTCCTCATCGCTCAACGTGCGAGCCTCGTTTTCCAGCAAGATAGGAATACCGTCACGGATAGGGTAGGCTAGGCGGGCGCTGCGGCTGATGAGCTCGTTTTTTTCACGATCAAGCGTGAGCGAACCTTTGGTGACGGGGCAGACGAGCAGTTCGAGGAGTTTGGAGTCCATGATTCGTAATGGGAATTAGGTATTCGGCACAGTTTGCGAGGATGATAGCTTTTCATCGAGCGCTATGTAGAAATCTGGGGCTAACGTCAACACCAGCGGCACGGCCAGTACGTGCAAGTCTTTAGTCCAAACAGCTTGGCGCAGTTTGACTGCATCTTTTTCGGTGCAAATCAGGGTTGGCCGGCATGAAATATGCGTGGAGTGCTATTGAAATTATAGTGATCGGGCAACGGAAAAGTCTCTTGCAAACTGAGTCCTGAGCTTCTTAGTAGGCTGAAAAAATTCTCTGGTTGGGCGATGCCTGCTAGAGCGGTGAGCCTTTGGTGTTTCAATTCACTCAAGGGGATGGGGCTGCCATCACTGCGCAGAGCGTAAGTCGCAAGCTCGCGCTGCACGGCGAAGCCTTCTTCAAAATTGCCACGGTGCAATAAAAAAAGCTGGGGCACTGCGCTCGAATGCCTGTATGAGAGTTGTAAGGCCAATGTTCTCTCAAAGGCCCCGCAGGCTGCAAGCGGCCATTGCCCAAGCCGCGTTCATCCATCACGCAAACAGCGACATCGCGCTGCAATGCCAAATGCTGTAAACCGTCGTCACACACGATGATGTCTGTGGACGGATGCGCCGCCAATAAAGCCAGCGCAGCATCCACGCGGCTTGCGCCGACAAATACCGGCGCTCCAGTTGTCGCATGAATCAGCGCAGGTTCATCGCCTGATTGCGCCACCAGCGTAGTCGCGGTGACTTCTGAAACACCCGAGCCTTGGCGCCCATACCCGCGCGAGACCACACCGGGCTGCCAGCCCTTGCCTTGCAAATGCCGCACGATCTCCATCACCACGGGCGTTTTGCCAGCGCCGCCCGCAATCACGTTACCCACTACGATCACGGGGACAGGTATTCGCGTGCTATCGAGCACACCGCTGGCGTAGAGTTTTTTTCGCAGCTTGACGAGGCTACCGTAGATCCACGAAGCATCGAGGAAGGCGATGGACAGCCAATCTTTCCCATCCGCGCGATACCAAGCCTTTTGCAACCGCTGGGAAAAACGAGCGGCCAAGCCCATAAGGATTTACTTGCTGCCCGAAGGCTGCGTGGCAAACGTCACTTGCGCCAGCCCCACGCGCCGCGCCGCCTCCATCACGCTGATCACCGCTTGATGCGTGGCCAGCGCATCGGCGCTGATGATCACCACCGTGTCTTTGCCCGCTTTGGCCGCGCCAGACAAAGCAGAAGCAATCGCATCCACGCTTTTGCCTTCGACAGCGGTTTTATTCACCGCAAAGCGCCCATCGCTGCTGACGGAGACGATCAACTCTTTGGGATAGTCGCGCTGCGCATCGGTGTCAGCCGTGGGCAATTTCAGCTGCATTTCAGTGAATTTGCTGTAGGTGGTCGAGAGCATCAAAAAGATGAGCACCACCAAAAGCACGTCAATGAAGGGGATCAAATTGATCTCAGGCTCTTCGCGGTTGTTGCGGCGGAAATTCATAGACGAACCCTATCCGCGCAGCGCGAGCAGATGCCGCGCCATTTTGTCAGCTGCCAACTCCAGCGTGAGCAAAAATCCATCCACCCGCGCCCGAAAGTAACGCCAAAAAATCAGCGCCGGAATCGCCACGATCAAACCAAACGCCGTGTTGTACAACGCAATCGAAATGCCGTGGGCGAGTTGCGCAGGATTGCTCGATCCTCCGCCCACGCCACCGCCCTGGGCCCCAAAAATCTCAATCATGCCAATCACCGTGCCGAGCAAGCCCAGCAAAGGCGCAGCCGAGGCAATCGTGGCAATCGCAGGCAAATAACGCTCCAGTTTGGCCGTCACGCGCCGGCCTGCGCCTTCCATCGCGTTGCGCAGCTCTTCTTCGGAGCAGCGCGGGTTGCTGTTGATCGCTCGCATACCGCTGGCCAAAATCTCGCCCATCGCGCTGTTGGCCTCGAGTTGGTTAACCACATCCGGCGTAGGTACGCCCTGCCGTGAGACGGCAATGGCTTCATCGAGCAATTTAGGTGGCGCGACTTTGGCAGCTTTGAGCGCCACAAAGCGCTCGATGATCAGTGCCAAGCCCAGAATGGAGCAAGCAATCAAAGGCCAAATCGGCCAGCCCGCGGCTTGTATGATGGACAGCAAGATGTTTCTCCTACAGTTTTCTATGGGCACTCGGTGGCCTGAATTCAGGACTTGATGCCAAACCCCACCATTATGCAAGAGGATGCTATCTTTTTTGAAGCCCCCGACGCTTCCCGAAAAAATGCGGGTAACCGCGTTTGGGCGGTCGGCGCACTCGTCTCGGCCATTGCCGACACGCTGCAAGCGCGTTTTGCCAGCGTGACGGTGCAAGGCGAGATCAGCGGCTTTTCTCGCGCGGCCAGTGGGCATTGCTATTTTTCGCTCAAGGATGCGCAGGGGCAGCTGCGTTGCGCGATGTTTCGCCGCGCCGCGCAGATGCTGGATTTTTCGCCGAAAGAGGGCGATTTGGTGCAGGTGCGCGGGCGCGTGGCGGTGTATGAGCCGCGCGGTGATTTGCAGCTGATTGTGGAGAGCTTGCAAAAAGCCGGGCAGGGGGCGTTGTTTGAGCAGTTTTTGAAGCTCAAGGCCAAGTTAGAGACGGAAGGTTTGTTTGATGCGGCGAGGAAACGCGACATTCCACTTGCGCCGCGCGGCATTGGCCTCGTCACTTCGCTGGGCGCAGCGGCGCTGCAAGATGTGATCACGGCGCTGGCTAGGCGCGTGCCGCATATCCCGGTGTGGCTCGCGAGTGCGAGCGTACAAGGCACAGGCGCGCCCCAAGAGTTGATCGAGGCGCTATCAAAACTATATCACTCTGCGCAGTTTTCACGCCGGCTAGAGGTCGATTTGGCTTCAAAACTGCCCTGTATCGATGTGATCTTGATCGTGCGCGGCGGCGGCAGTTTGGAAGATTTGTGGGCGTTTAACGATGAGCAACTCGTGCGCACCATCGCGCAAAGCCCTGTGCCTGTCATCAGCGGCGTAGGGCACGAGACGGATTTCACTCTCTGCGATTTCGTCGCGGACCTGCGCGCGCCCACGCCCACCGCCGCCGCCGAACTCTGCGCTACCGAGCGGGGCGCGTGGCTC
>JAAUOI010000048.1 GCA_012036375.1 Allobrachymonas sp.
AGATTCTATGCCGGCTAGCAACCTGAATGCCTTGCAAAACGACAGCACGGAGCAACGCACGCCTCGCGAGCCACGCGAAGGCGGTCGTCGTGAGCGTGGTGACGCGGAGGTCGCAATCGCAATGATCGTGGCGGCGAACGCGGTGAGCGTCAAGAGCGCAGCGACAATCCTGAAGGCATGAATGCAGCTACGGCATTGGCTGCTGGCGGCGTAGCTGCTGTGGCTGCTGCGATGAACGCAGATGCAGCACCTGCTGATGGCGCTCAAGCCGAGCGTCGCGAAGGGGGTGGTGGCGATGGCGAGCGCCGCGAGCGTCGTTCGCGTGACCGTTATGGTCGTGATCGCCGCGAACGTGGCGAGCGCGGTGATCGTGCGCAAAGCTCGCAAGATGCAAGCTCAAGGTGAGTTTTTTGAGCAAAATCAGCCTGTAGCCGGCGAAGAATCTGCGCAAAGTGCTACTGAATTTGTAGCAAATGAGCAACTGACTCAGACTCCTTCAACTGCACCTGTTGCTCATCCAGTGGCCGGGCCGGTAGCCTCTGCACAAGCTGCTCCTGCGGCCACGGCCAAAGCAGGCATGCCAAAAATCGGCAGCTTCGTATTGCCTGTCGGCGACATGGATGCGGTGGCTTCAGGCGCAGGCTTGCAGTGGGTCAATTCCAACCCTGAGCGCATTGCCGCCGTGAAAGCGCAAATCGCCGCTGAGCCCAAGCCAGTGCGCATCCCGCGCGAGCGCCCACCAGCCATCGTGCTCGACGATGGTCCGCTCGTCTTGGTCGAAACCAAGCGCGATCTGCGCAACATGGTCTTGCCGTTTGAACAAGCGCAGCAGTAAGCGACTTTTGCAACAAGAAACGGCTTTCGGGCCGTTTTTTTATGCTGCATTTCCGTATTGCGAATGAGGCGATTGACGGCTTGGGCTACGATAAGAGGCTGATGAGTTCTACCCTGATCATTTCTGTGCTTCTCACTGTGCTCGTGTTTTGGGCTTTGGGTGCGTATAACCGTTTGGTGCGGCTGCGCTTGCAAGTAGCGAAGAAATTACAGGAGCTGGTGAGTGCTTGGGAGGTTCAAGCGCAGGCGATTGGCCTGCGCCTTGAGAACTATGCCCAAGGCCAAGAAACTGAATCGCAATGGGCGATGCTCGATCAAGATGCTCTGCGTTGGCGACCTTTGGCGCTCGCTTCGCGTCAATTTTTATCTTGCCTCGCGCCTCTGAAGGCTGCGCCGCAACAGATTGCAGCGGTGGATGATCTATCTTCTGTTAAAGCGGCGCGAGATATTTTTGAAACGGCGTGGCAGCGCTTACTCGCTGAGCAGGATGACTTGGCGGGCAATCCCGTGCCCCCCAATTTGCAAATTCTCTGGGCGCAGCATGCCCCGCAAGTGCAGCAGCGATTGCAAGACTATGACGAAGCTGTGCATGCCTATCAACAAGCCATCGGTCAATTCCCAGCATTACTCTTGGCGTGGTTCATGGGTTTTGGCATGACGGGAAAACTCTCGTAAAAACCACCATGACATTTGCGCCAGCAAGTGATAATCTCCATCTACTTTCAATCAAGGAGACCTCTTTGAAACGCTTCCTCATCATCGCCGCAGCAACACTCAGTTGCAGCGCGTGGGCACAAACCACCGCAAACTCCGCTCCCACGCCCGCACAAAACGCGCAAACACTCAACATCCGCAGCTTGGCCGCAACGTGTGCCAACTGCCACGGCACCAATGGCAAAGCCGTTGAAGGCTCGGCGGTGGTCACCCTCGCAGGCATGCCTAAAGACTACATCGTGGCGCAAATGAAAGCCTTCAAAACGGGTACTCGCCCTGCGACCATCATGCATCAGCTGTCCAAAGGCTACAGCGATGCGCAGATTGAGCAAATCGCCACCTACTTCGCTGCCCAGAAGAAATAAGGAGAACCACCATGATCCAACGTCGCTCCTTCCTCCATTCATCCGCCGCCCTGTCCATGCTCGGCTTGGCCGGCTGCGCCAGCTCACCCAGTGCGCAATCTATTCCCAGCAAAGCCCGCGTCGTCGTGATCGGCGGTGGCTATGGTGGCGCTACCGCAGCGAAATACGTGCGCCTTTTGTCAGATTACAAAATCGACGTGGTGCTGATCGAGCCCAACGAAGCGTTTGTCTCTTGCCCGATCTCCAATCTCGTGATTGGCGGCAGCAAGCAGATCAAAGACGTGACCACGCCTTATGCCGGTTTGTCGAAAAACCACGGCATCACCGTGGTGCGCGATTTGGCCACCGACATTGATGCCACGCGCCGCGTTGTGACTCTGGCTCGCGGCGCTCAAATTGGCTATGACAAGCTCATCGTCTCGCCCGGCATTGATCTGCTGTTGGGCAGTATCGAAGGCTTGCGCGAGGCCAGCGATGCGGGGCAAATTTTGCAAGCATGGAAAGCAGGAGCAGAGACTGTCGCGCTGCGCAAGCAGCTCATGGACATGCCCGATGGCGGCACGTTTGCAATCACGATTCCTGTGGCGCCCTATCGCTGCCCACCCGGCCCCTATGAACGCGCCTGCCAAGTGGCTTGGTATTTCAAGCAAGCCAAGCCGAAATCTAAAGTGTTGATTTTGGATGGCAACCCCGATGTCAGCTCCAAAGGCCCGCTGTTCAAAAAAGTCTGGGCCGAGCAATACAAAGGCATGATCGAATACCGTGGCAATCACAACGTCACCGCCGTCGATGCCAAAACGGGCACGATCAAGTTTGATGTGCAAGATGACGTGAAAGCGCAGGTGCTCAACGTCTTGCCTGCCATGCGTGCAGGCCGTATCGCAGTTCAAGCGGGCCTCAACAATCAGGCCAACAACCGCTGGTGTGGGGTGGACTATCAAACTTTTGAATCCACTGCCGCGAAGAACATCCATATTTTGGGCGACTCCATCCAAATCGCACCCGGCATGCCCAAAAGCGGCCACATGGCCAACAGCCATGCCAAGGTAGCTGCTGCGGCGATTGTGGCGCAGCTATCAGAGTGGCAAGTCAATGCCAATCCGATGCTGACCAACACCTGCTACAGCTTTGTGAACGACAAAGAAGTGGTGCATGTGGCCAGCGTCCATGATACGTCGCCGCTGAGAAAACCTTCAAGACGGTGGCTGGCTCGGGCGGTGTGTCGGCGATTGACTTGAAGCCCGAAGTCACCCAACTCGAAGGCGTGTATGCGATGAACTGGGCGCAGAATATTTGGGCGGACACGCTCAGCTAAAACTGTCACTCATTTGAACGCGCCCACTTCAAACAAACCAACAGTGCGGGTGGTGAAAACCATCCGCACTGTTGCTTCTGCGCCTCGATCATCGCCGTCTTCTGGCGTGCAAAGCAAAGGCAAATCCAGTTTCAACCCCAGCTCTGGCCACGCCCCTACCACCTTGGCCGCGCAGCTTCAGCAAGTTTGCTACATCTTTTAATAGCGCTCCGCGCAGGCAATTCATGGGCTACTGCCCAGTTTGATATAGAAAACTCGCAGCGAGCCGGCGTGCAAGCGATTACCTTCGCCGTCTTGCGCCATCTTGGCCAGGCGCATGCACTGCGCGTGGCGCTCGCGCAGAAAAAGCCTGTGCCAGCTGCCGATGCCTTGCTCATGGCCGCCTTGGGCTTGCTCTGCGCACAGAATGCAGACCACCCGCCGCCCGGCGCGGTGTATGCCGATCATGTGATCGTGAGCCAAGCAGTCGATGCCATCAAGCGCCAGCCACATTTGGTGGCGCAATCGAGCTTCATCAACGCTTGCTTGCGCCGCTTCTTGCGCGAACGAACACAGCTCATGGCCAGCTTGCGCGGCAATTTAGAAGCTCAGTTTAACCATCCGCTGTGGTGGGTGCGGCAGCTTCAAAAAGATTGGCCAGACCATTGGCAAGCGCTGCTGCAAGGCAATCGCCGCAGTGCACCGCTGACATTGCGAATTTTTGAACAAAAATGCTCACTTGCCGGCATGGAATCTGCGCTAACGTGCTACTGAATTTATAGTGAATACCCCTGATGTCAAGATGCAGCGCGTTGCTCAATCAGGTCTTGAGATCTCACGCAGTCTGCCCGTCTCCCAGTTACCGGGGTACAAACAGGGCTGGTTTTCTGTGCAAGATGCAGCGGCGCAATTGGCTGCTCCTTTGCTCATGGATGCATTGCTGCGCACCGACAAGCCGCTGCGCATCTTAGATGCTTGCGCTGCCCCCGGCGGCAAAACCACGCATTTGCTCGAATGGGCGGGGACTCGCGGCATCGCGGTGGAAGTCACTGCCCTAGATGTTGATGCGCAGCGCTGCGAACGCATCAATGAGAACCTCCAGCGCCTAGGCCTCCAGGCCAAAATCGTTGTGGCCGATGCGGCAAAAGTTTCCGAATGGCATGACAACCAGCCTTTTGACGGCATCTTGCTCGATGCTCCCTGCACCGCCAGCGGCATCGTGCGTCGTCATCCCGATATTCCCTGGCTGCGGCGAGATACCGATATTGCCAACCTCGCCGCGCAGCAAAAGCGCCTCTTGCATGCACTGTGGCCGCTGGTGAAGCCAGGCGGCGCTTTGCTGTATTGCACCTGCTCCATCTTCAAAGCTGAAGGTTCAGCGCAAATTGAGGCTTTTCTCAATTCGTTTGCAGGAAACAACACTCTCGTGCAGTCTTTACCTGCCCCAGGCCATTTATTGCCCTTGAATTGCCCATCCAACCAGTCCATGCCGGAAAATTCCTTGGGTGGACACGATGGCTTTTTCTACGCCTTACTTCGCAAAGCGGCTACAGACTAAATGGGTCAGGCTGCTGCATGCTGCAGTCTTTGCCGTAAGTCTGTTGTCGATGCCAGCAGCGTGGTCACAAAATGCCGTCGAGCTGCCTAATTTGCGCGTGGAGCAAAACGCAGACGGCTTGTATCTCAGTGCCAGCTTGAATTTTGAATTGACCGCCGCTGTGGAAGCAGCCTTGCTCAAAGGTATTCCTATGAACTTTGTGGCCGAAGCGCAAGTGTTTCGAGACCGTTGGTACTGGTACGATAAAAACGTGAGTGTAGCCACACGCACAGTGCGCCTAGCCTATCAACCGCTCACACGTCGCTGGCGTGTCAATGTCAGCAGTGTGGCTGCTGAGGAGGTGGGCGCGGCCAGCCTTAGCCAAAACTTTGAGCAACTGCAAGATGCAATGGGCGTTGTGCGCCGCATCGCCCGTTGGAAAATTGCCGACGGCAATGAGGTGGATGTCGATTCGCGTCACAACGTGGAGTTTCGCTTCCGACTAGACACCACTGCACTGCCGCGTCCGATGCAGATTGGCATCACGGGTAATTCGGAATGGAATTTGTCGGTACAGCGTCGTGTGCGGCCTGAGCGCTGAGGCGAAATAGCTATGCCACGCAAGCTTGCGCCACAAGAATCCGCGCCCAGCGAATTACCCGCCTCGCGCATGGGCGATGCAGTCATGGATACCGCTATTGGCGCAGCACAGGAGCCGCTACCTGGCACCTTCATGCGCAAGCTGGCGAAGCGCAACACTCAGATGCGCTGGCTGCTCAGTTTGGGCGCTGCTAGCATGCTGGCAGTTGCCTCGGTCTTGATGTTTTTACTGGCACTGGCTACCAATAACCAAACTCGCTTTGAGCAGTATTACGAGCGCTTGTTGTATGTGAATTTGAGTGTGGCGGCGTTATTTCTGCTGGTGATTGGCTGGGTGGTGTGGCGCTTGGTCTCGCGCGTACGGCGTGGCAAATTTGGCAGTCGATTGCTGATTAAGTTGGCTGCGATTTTTGCACTCGTGGGCTTTGTGCCAGGGGTGCTGATTTACACAGTCTCTTATCAATTTGTTTCACGCTCGATTGAGAGTTGGTTCAATGTCAAGGTTGAAGGCGCGTTGGATGCGGGTATTAACTTAGGGCGCACCACCATCGATACCTTGGCCGCCGATTTGGCGAGCAAAACCCGTGCGGCTGCACAGCAAATCAGCGAAGGCGCTGGGATTGGGCCTTTGGCGCTGGAGCGTTTGCGTGAGCAGTTGGGTGCAACTGATGTCGTCGTGTGGAATGCCAACGCGCAGGTGCTTGGCAGTGCGGGGGTCTCGCGGTTTGCCATTTCGCCCGAGCGACCCACGGCGGCGCAGTTGCGACAGTTGCGCAGTGCGCGAGTGTTCAGCACAGTCGAGGGAATAGAAGAGGCGGCAGATCGAAAGGCTGCGGCGAGCAATGCTAATTCAAATGCCATAGTTCAAACGGATGGTGCGCCCAGCGTAGCGCGGGTTAAAGCGCTGGCGCTGGTCAGCCCCGGTTTAGCAGGCTTTGGGTTGGGCGCTTCGGGAGGTGGTTTGACGGGGCTTGGGAGCCCTTTGGGTGGCAGTGCGGGCAGCAATTTGGGGGGCTCTGAGAATGTGCGCATTTTGCAAATCACGCAGGTCATCTCCCCAGGCTTGGTGGCCAATGCACTGGCTGTGCAAGAGGCCTATCAAGAGTATCAGCAACGAGCACTGGCTCGCAATGGTTTGCGAAATATGTATTTGGCCACGCTCACCCTGAGCCTGTTTCTTGCGATGTTTGGCGCGGTGCTGTTGGCGGTGTTGCTGGGCAACCAATTGGTGCGCCCACTGCTCGTCTTGGCCGACGGTGTAGCACAGGTGGCCGCAGGCGATTTGCGACCGAAAGCTGCTTTGCAAACCAAAGATGAGCTGGGCGGCCTCACGCGCTCATTTGCGCAAATGACGCAGCAGCTCTCCGACGCGCGAACGCAGTTGCAGATTAGCGTTGGCCAACTCGATGCCTCGCGTGCAAATCTGCAAACAATTTTGGACAATTTGACAGCGGCGGTGATTGTGCTTGATGAGCGCGGCCAGATTGTGCAAGCCAATCCGGGTGCCACGCGGGTGCTTCATGCGCCTTTGGCGGCCTGTGTGGGGCAGAGCTTGGGCAGTGTGGCCGGCTTACAGGAGTTTGGCAACCAAGTGGAAGAGCAATTCCGCGTTTTCTTTGGCGACCGCAGCGTGCATGCTGATCATTGGCAACATTCATTTGAGCTGGGCTCGCATGCCAGTGGTCAGAGTTTGGGCGAGGTGGATAAGAGTACCAGCATCATCGCGCGCGGCGCGGCCTTGCCTGGAGGCTTGCGCTTACTCGTGCTTGATGACATCACGGAAATCGTTTCGGCGCAACGCTCGCGGGCTTGGGGTGAAGTGGCTCGCCGCTTGGCGCATGAAATTAAAAATCCGCTCACCCCGATTCAGCTTTCTGCCGAGCGGTTAGAGATGAAGTTGCATGGCAAGTTGCCTCCACAAGAGGAAGCTTTGCTCACGCGTTCTGTGAAGACGATCGTCGATCAAGTTGATGCGATGAAGCGCTTGGTCAATGAATTCCGCGATTACGCGCGCCTGCCCAGTGCAGAGTTGCGGCCGACTGATCTCAATGCACTGATCACCGATGTGCTAGGTTTGTATGCCCCTGAAACAGCCGCCGTGCCGATTCAAACAGCTCTGGATCCAACCAACCCAATGATTGCCGCCGATGCGCAGCAGTTGCGCCAAGTGATCCATAACCTGTTGCAAAATGCTCAAGATGCCAGCTTGACCGCTGCCAGTGGCCTACTGGCCGAGCACAGTGGCCGCGAGCCCCAAGTGCTTATCAGCACACGCTACAACCCCAACAGCCAGCGTGTACGCCTGATGGTGCAAGACAGCGGTACCGGCTTTGCGCCGCATATTCTGCAGCGTGCTTTTGAGCCCTATGTCACCACAAAATCACGTGGCACCGGGCTGGGTTTAGCAGTGGTGAAAAAGATTGTTGACGAGCATGGCGCACGTATCGAGTTGAGCAACCGACTTGAAACGAATCAGACAGTTGCTGTGCAAAATTTACAAAACGACACACAAACAGAGGAAAACCTGAGCCCCGCCCTCATCGGCGCTCAAGTGAGTATCAGCTTCGCTGTGGTTTAATCAACACGTCTTAAATCTGCCACATGGCATTCCCCGTGTGGCGCAGCGAACATAACAAACAGTTTGGCAATATGGCAAATATTTTGGTGGTTGATGATGAGCTTGGGATTCGTGATTTGCTCACCGAAATCCTGACAGACGAGGGACACAGCGTAGAGACCGCTGAAAACGCGGCTATGGCGCGAAAAGCCCGTAGCGAGGCGCAGCCCGATTTGGTGCTACTTGATATTTGGATGCCTGATACCGATGGTGTCACACTACTTAAAGAATGGTCAGCCACCGGGCAACTGGGTATGCCTGTGGTGATGATGAGTGGTCATGCCACCATCGATACTGCGGTTGAGGCCACCAAAATTGGTGCTCAGTCATTCCTTGAAAAGCCGATCACTCTGCAAAAACTACTCAAAGCTGTCAACGATGCCTTAGCCAAGGGCGAGCGAATCAAAGCAGCCGCTCCAGTAGCCAAGCTTGATCTCACAGTCGAAGCAGCCATGACAGGTGGCGCATTGCCGGTTGCTCCGACGGCTGAAATAGGCCTACAACCAAGCCAAAGCTTTTTACTCGATCAACCCTTGCGTGAAGCACGTGACGAATTCGAGAAGGCCTACTTTGAGTTTCACCTAGCCAAAGAAGGTGGCTCCATGACTCGCGTCGCCGAGAAAACTGGTCTCGAACGCACCCACCTTTATCGCAAGCTCAAGCAGTTGGGTGTAGACATCAATCGCAGCAAGCGTGCTTGATCAGCTATAATTGAAAGCCCAGTTCAATGTAACTGAGTCAACGGCCCGGTAGCTCAGTCGGTAGAGCAGAGGATTGAAAATCCTTGTGTCGGTGGTTCGATTCCGCCCCAGGCCACCAATTCAAAGCCCGCACAGTTCCAAAGAACGTGCGGGCTTTTTCATTTTCCCCTCTGTAGCGTGCTGTTTAGCGTCCGCGTGAGTGCATAGCAGTATGACACAATCCGGCGCTTTTTGGGGGCATTTATGGGGCATGCCCCCGAAGGCTGGGGGCACAAGCTCCGAGCACCCCTCCCCCTCGCAATTTCCCGCTTGCACACGCGAAGGTTAAATAGCGGTGGTAGAGCAATGAACTTGCAGACTTTTGATAGCCCCCCACCCCTTGCGCCGCTACTTACTTACCCATAGGGGCGGCTGAATCTAGCGAGATTTCGGGGTCGTTTCGTCCCCGCATGTATAGAACTCGCTGGAAGTACCTTTTAGTTTGTGTGGCAGGTTGCAAATCAAACCTATTGCAAACCATCTGAAAAAACTTATGGTCTGCCACACAGCGGGGCACGAATTACCCGCGTGAGGGGAGGGGGCGGGAAGTACCTTTGAAGTGGAGCACTGACTACCCCTGTGACTACCCAAGCCCCACGTATGGGAATGCATTGCCAACGAGGCACGAACTACCCGCAGCATAGGAAAGTCTGGAAAGTACCTTGAGTGAGGGCAAGCCAATGCCAAGCAATCAGCGGCATGGGCGCGTGTAGCCGTGTGGTGCTGCGCCTTCAAATCTCGGACTGGGTGTTTTTTGAGCGGGGGCAGCGGGGGCAAACTCAAAATCGCCCGCAAACCCAATGCTGGCGCGGATAGTTTGCCCCGTTCTGAAACGGGGGCAGCTTAAATCGAGCGGGGGCAACGGGGGCAACTCATTCCACAGAAGTGCAGGGAAGTAGGCATGTGCCCCCATTGGCTTGGGGGCATCAGGCAATCATCTCAATTTTCAGCGCGAATGCATCCCCGCTACGCAGCCCCCGCCGCGCCGCCCTGACATGCGCTACGGCAGGCTATCGGCGTTACTCCGCATCGCCTTCAAAGATGCTGGGCTTGATCTTGATGACGCGGGTATTGCCGATACCGGGCAAGCGCTCTTTGCGTTCGTAGCGGGTCTCTGATTCAGCATGCAAGTGCCCTAGCTCGCGCAACATGCGCTTCACTGTCTTGGGGTCAAAGCCTTGGCACACCTCTTTGTCAAACACCTCGGGAAAAATGAAATACTCGGTGGCCATGCCTTGTGCGTCTGCATCGCTGATACGTTCACCAAACTCGCGTTGATGCTCTGCGTTGCTGCGCACGGGCTTACCCTCATCATTCACCATGCGTTTGTAGCCTGCGCGGCTCAGAGTGTTGGGGGCATGGTCATCCGCAGCCCTGTGCCACCAAGTGAAGCGCCCAGCCCCATGCAATTGCAGAAAGTTGCGAACCTGCCCCAGCATCTGGCTTTGCTCTAAATTTCCCAAGCCCCCACGCGCTGATAGCCACGCTTCAAAGCATGCCCGCGCCGCCCGCGTAGCTTCACCCTCTGGCCAGCCAGTAATGCCCGCCTGCGTAGCCAATTCACCCGCAGCGGCCACCAAAGCAAAGCGCCTGCCTACGCGCTGCACTTGCCCGCTGGCAGCCTCGGGAATCATGTTTGAGGCTACCGCATCAACCGCAGCCAGCATGCGAGCAGACAAGCCTTCTTGATGCGTAATCAAGTGTTCAATGAAGGCGGGCGCAGCCGTGCCGTGCCAGCGCTTGCAAGCCGTGGTCACTGCATCGCTGAAAGCTGGGGCGCTCACATGAGCGTGCAGGCTTTCAAACGCGCCATACACGCCGGTATCAGCAGGCATATCTACCATGCGCACCTCTTGGCCAGCTCGCACGCGCTTGCCACTTTCAGCCACATGCTGCGCGAGCCCCACCTCACCAGCGCTCAAAAACAGCAAATTCCAACGCAGCAAAGGCTTGGGCAATGCAGAGCGATTCGCTCGCGCCTTGCCCTGCCCGTTGCCTAGCATGTAGGCGATTTCGCCGGCCTGCTTCGGGTCAACCTGTGCGAGTTCATCCAATACCAGCAAGGCATCGCAATGCTGCGCGGCAATGGCTTCAATGGCGTTATCAGTCGCACGCCAGCGCTGCATGAAGCTATCGCCACCAAACACCGAAGCGGCCACGCGCAGCGCGGTAGTTTTGCCGCTGCTTGAATCGCCGCGCAGATGAAAGCCCCCGCTCTCTGCCTTGATCCAGCGCATGGCCATGCCAGCAAATGCGCAGCTCACAGCAAAGGCAAGCCGCGTGTTTCCAACGCAGAGCGTGGCCACCGTGCTGCGCCATTGATCGAGCGTTCCTGCGCTGCGAAAGGTGTTTTTCCATACCGCTATCGCTTTGGTAGATCACGCGATGCTCGGGGCTGTCTCCAAAGGTATGACGTGGCTGCACATAGACTGCTTTACCTTCTGAGTTATGCCAGCCAGCGCGGTCAGTGCAATGCGCCCATGCGGTGGGATGGCGTGATTGAATGTAGGTCGAGAGCAGGCTTTTGATGGCACTGCCCGGCTCGATGCGCAGCCCCATATTCAGCAGCGCAGAGCGATATTCATTGCCATCACCCGAGAGCATGCGGGCAGGCATCGGCCAGCTCTTACGGTGGCCTAGCGGATCGTCAAATTCAAGCAGATAGCCAAAGCCCCCGCCTTCAAAATCTCGCACGCCCGCGCTCACATCCAAGCGGCTGCACAGCTTCAAAGGCGGCTTCACGCGGCCTTTGTCATCAAAACCAACGAACCACACGCCCGAATCACTCACGGTGAAGCGCTTGTCTTCATACGGGGCTTTGTCGTTATCGGTGGGCGCATCAATCGCCGCGCCTGTGCTGCTCTCTAAGTACCCCAAACTGGGATGCTTATCTGCATCGCTGGATTTCGCATCATCTGCAAAGGGTGACAGGCTGTCACCCTTTGGCGCTGCGTTTTCTGTAGCGCTCATGAGCTGCTCGCGCACAGCATCTATTCCCAAGCGAGCATGTATATCGTTCCAGTCGGATTCATCATCTTGCAAGGCGTTGGGCAATACAGCCAGCCCCTGCACAGCCTTGGCAGCTTTATCCGCAGCTTCGCGCCCTGCATTGCGGCCAGTGGCTGCTTCGGTATCGCGGTCATCATCACCGGCAATCACCAAGCGTGCAGCCGGGTAGAGCTTGCGCAGCTCGATAGCCACCTTGGTGAGATTGCCCGCATCGAATGCGCAAGCCACTGGCCAGCCAGTCGCGTGATGCACAGTCCATGCCGTGGCGTAGCCCTCTGCAATTGCTATAGTAGTGATAGCGCTTTGCGCAGATTCTATGGCGGCTACTGCCTGTTTTTGCTCTAAATCTGGCTGCTTGGGAGCTGCGCCCACCATGTGCCACAAGCCTGATTTACGGCCACCTTTTAAAAACATCTTGTCAGACTGGCCGGGGTTTTTGGTAGGCGCAAGAGTTTGAAGATTCAAGAGTTTGCGAGTTGCATCACACAAAGGCACAAGCACTGTGCCATCCGCTTCAAAGCGCAATCCGCTGCTTTGCACGCCCTTGCGGCTCAGATAGGTAGGCGAGCCTTCGGGCGGTATATCGGAGGCCGCATACCAGCGTTTGGCGGCCTTCGCAGCGGCTGCAAACTGTGCAGCATCGGTGCTCTCTTGCTCGCGCTTTGCAGCGGCTATGCGCTCATTGGCTATGCGGGCTTGTTCCTCGGGGCTGGGCTGCTTGGCATCGCCCGGCGATGCATGGGCGCTCAGCTCGAATCCGTTTTGCTGTGCCTCATGCAAAAGCGTGGCAATCGTTACACCGCCCGATGCTTTGAGGCTGCGCCATGTGGAGCGAACAGATTTTGCATCGTAGCTTTCGCCGCGACTGCTCCAAGTGTCAAACAGCGCGAAGCCGGGTTCATCTGGGTATTCGGCTTTGATGGCCATGCCCACACGCGCCCACGCATCGCGGGGTACATCGGGCGAAAGATTGCCCAGAGCTGCGCGGATTAGCTCGGGCGTGATGGTGTAGTTTTTCATTGGTCAAATAAGTCGGGCTGCGGTTTCGCAGGGCGCGAAAGCAAGATGTATCGCCTGCGCACGCGCTGCTTTGAGCCGCCTACGCAAAGTTCGATGAAGGGCACGCGCTTGAATCGGTAGCCCATGTCTTTTTCCATCACAGAAAGCAGCTTGCTGGCACTGCCCGGGTCAATCGCGTTTTGCAATTGCGGCACGGTCACGCCCTCGGGATGCTGCTCCATGTAATCCGCAGCGCGAACAGCCTGCGCCTCGCGCCGGTCGAAGGGCGGTGCAGATGGTTGCACTGGGACTTGAGTGCTGGATTGCTCAGGGTGATGCATGTCACTCTCCCGGCTCACCAACGAGTAAGCACCCGGTTTTGACATGCATCACGCACATGCGCCGCCCTATCCACACAATCGCGTATCTCACGCGCTCATAGGTGAATTGCTTAGTAAAGGCGCGTTGCCTGCGAACCCACAAGGCGTATTGATACAGCCACCGTAAATTCGGATAGTTTTCGCAATTAGCAGAAATCACGCGACGCGGATGCCTACTGGCGTAGAGGCGTGCCTCTCGCAGCAATTGAGCTTCCATGCACATGATTCAAGCCTTCTGGCTGGCTTTGATACGGTCTGCAATCCAAGCCTGAATGCGAGATTCAGGCCATGCCACCGCTCGCGCAGACAATCTTATCGGCGGCTCGAATGTGCCGTTTTTGATGCCAGCATAAATTGCGGATTTACGAAGCGAGACGAGTGCCTTCTACTTGTGGCAGTCTTAGCAGGCGCTCGCTTTGGTTTGCTGGCTGCTTGTCTTGAGTTTG
>JAAUOI010000321.1 GCA_012036375.1 Allobrachymonas sp.
TTACTAAATCGCTCACAAAACGCCCACTCATTCACCCATGCCGAGTTTAGCATTTTCCAAGCCTTTCGTAAGCGTCCGGCCAACCCATATTGTAAGCGTCCGGCCAACCCATATTGACCGAGTCCGCGAGATGAACTACTGCGCTGCGATTTCGGTGCTTTGATTGGGCGCTAGCCAATTGTGAGGCAGCAACTCCTGCAACCGAGAGTTCGGCCAGGTCGGCAGCTTGGTCAGGATGTCTTTGAGATACTGCCACGCATCATGCCCATTGAGCTTGGCCGATTCGATCAAACTCATTAGACACGCCGCACGCTCACCCGCTGCTTTGCTACCCACAAACAGCCAATTCTTCCTACCCAGTGCAATCGGGCGCATCGCGTTCTCCACCGCATTGTTGTCAATCGGCAAGTTGGCGTTTTGCAAATGCAGCGTCAGCGCCGCCCAGCGCCTGATCGTGTAGTCAATCGCCTTGGCCGTCACATCCGCGTCTGCCAGTTGCAGGCGCTGCTCTGTGAGCCAGCGCTTGAACTCCTCCAGCAGCGGCCCGCTTTGCTCTTGGCGTAGCCGCAAGCGCTCCTCAAAGCCTACCGTCTTCAGGTGCGCCTCGATCTGGTACAGCTGTGCAATGCGCTGCACCGCGGCATGTGCAATCTCACTCTTATTGAGCTTATGCGCTTCAAAGAACTTACGCCGCGCATGCGCCCAGCAGCCAGCCTCGCGCACCTTGCCTGTGGCAAACAAGGCTTTGTAGCCAGAATAATCATCGGTCAGCAACGTGCCCTTCCAGTTGCCCAGCATCTGCCGCGCATGCTCGCCCGCACGAGAGTGGGCAAACTCGTAGATGACACATCGCCCTATCTGTCCATCGACATCGCCGGCCTCCAAATCTGAACTGCGATACGCCCAGACATAGGCTTGATGCGTCTTACCCGTGCCCGGCGCGAGCAATTTGACCGGTGTTTCATCCGCATGAATCACGGATTTCGATTTCAAATGCGCTTTCATCGCATCCACCAGCGGGATCAACTGCGCCGCACATTGACCCACCCAGCCGGCCATGCTGGAGCGGGCAATGAATGCACCGCTGCGCCGGTAAATCTCTTCCTGCCGAAACAGCGGCAAGTGATCATCATGTTTGGCGATGATCACTTGAGCCAAGAGGCCAGCGGCTGGAATGCCTTTGTCGATGATCTGGGCGGGCATCTGGGCTGCCAACACGGTTTGACAAGCCGCGCAGCAGTATTTACCCCGGATGTGGCGGTGCACGAAGAACTGAGCGGGCACACAATCCAAGCGCTCGCTGATTTCCTCGCCTATGCGCACCAGTGGATGCCCGGCTGCGCAAGTGGCTGGCTCAATTTCGTGGCGGTGGATGATACGCTCCAATTGGCTGGGAAGAGGCTGGCGCTTGGCTTGCTTCTTGGCTCTTGCAGCCGTACTCCATTGCAGCTCTTGCACTGCATCGGCTTGGGCACGATCTTCAGCCAGCGCTTCTTGGTTCAAGGCCATCAGGGTCTTGGCATCGAACAGATCGCTCTGCGCCGCATCCATGCTCTCGCTACTGGAGCCAAAGCGCCAGTGTTTGAGGCGAGCTACTTCTAGGTTCAAAGCGGCGTTTCTCGTTTGCTCGAATTTGAGTTGGGCTCTCAGTTGCGCAATGATGGTTTGCGCATCTTGTGCTGGAGCGAATGCGTCTTGACTAAGCATGACGCAATCATCGCGCCAGCGATCCTTTGGTGCAACAGAGCTTTCGCGGGTGGCACTGTTCGCAGGTGAAGCCTATACGCCTTGTGGTGCAATACCAGCTTGATTTCTTTGCTATGGATTGTGAAGTTGGCAGATCATTCGTGCAAGTGAGATCACACCCGTGCAGACACGTTCACACCCGTGTGATGGTCTGTGGATTGTTCAGCTGCTGCCATGGTGCGCCCGCAACGAGCCAGCGCAGTTGCTCGCCACTGATGCTGATGTGCCCGCTCTGATCGCGTGGCCAGACGAAGCGACCACTTTGCAGGCGGCGGGTACACAGCCAGATGCCTTGGCCGTCGTAGATGAGGACTTTGAGGCGGTTGGCCGCTTTGTTGCTGAAGATGTAGGCACTGTGCTGCACGGCACCGCCGGCAAAGCTTTGCACGACGCGAGATAACAAGCTGTCGATGCCGCCTCGCATGTCGGTACCTTCTAGGCTCAGCCAGATGTGATTGATGGTGATCAGGCTAGCAGATGATGTCGCCGCTGGCGCAGCAGATGACGCAGTGGTCGATGTGCTGAGCATCTCAGGCGCTCATGAAGGCCGCCAGCCACTGGGCGCTCAAGTGCAGATCGCCGCCGTGGAAATGCACGCTGGCGCTGCGGCTCATGCTGGCGTTGGCGCATTCGATGCGGATGGCGCTGGAGTGACTTGACGCCAGTGGCTGCGCTCGCTCATACGCCGTAGGCTGCGAAACTTGCACGCGTTGGAATACGCCAACTGGGATGCTGGGCGGTGATGCGTCTTTGTTTGGCTGCGATGCTGCCTTGGACGGGACAATATCCCTCCAGCGCGGCTCGTGGCGCAGCCATGCGCGCAGCTGGTCGTAGCTGAGTTGGTGGGCAGTTGCGAAAGCTTTGAGCGGTAGCACACTGGCTCGCCATGTGTCCAAAATCGCCAGCGATTGTGCGATGCGTTGTGCGCTGAATGGTTTCTTGTTGCCCATCTCGGTTTCCTTGCAAAACCACCAGTCTGATGGCTTCACAGAGCAAATTCAATATGGGTTGGCCGGACGCTTACGAAGCAGCTACCCCACCTCAAGCAGCTGCTAAAACTGCAGGTGTGTGATGCGGCTAGTGCAGCGATGTTGCTGCGCCGCGTAATGTTTACTCCAGCGACTAAGAAGAGTTCATCACCTGTTGCAGTGCCATCGCAGGATTCAAAATCGGTATCCCTTCAAAGCTTGAGAGGACAAGCAAATCATCATCGCCCGAGATGATCACATCCGCTTGCGAGGCCAGCGCCAAAGCCAGCACCGCATCATCATCGGGGTCGCGGCACACGGGTTTAGCTAACGGCGGCGCATCGATGACCTCGGCCAGCATGCGCATGTGAGCCAGCATCTGTTCACGCGAAGAATTAGAGCGGCTCAAAATCACATCAAACTTAGGCCGCGCCAGCACCTCAGCCAATTCAGCCAGAAGGCGACTCGCGATTGACGAACAACCTGTTCCCTCCCCAACACATTCACTGCTTTCAGTGCAGGCCTGGAGAGGGTTAGGGTGGGGTTGCTTCCCGCAACTGACGGATTCTTTGAGCGATCGCTTCCAAAACTTCATCGAGTTGTTGATATACCTGCTCATTGGTAAACCTTATAATGCAAGTTCCTTTAGATTCAAGAAATAGTTGCCGTTCGCGATCGTATGCGATCGCTTCGGGGTGAAAGTGACTCTCGCCATCAATTTCAATCGCTAGTTTAAGTTCGGGCACGTAAAATCAACTACAAATGCACCGATGCTATACTGTCTGCGACATTTACAGTTTTCAAGTTGTTGCCCTCTTAATTTCGCCCAAATTTTGGTTTTCGGCTGGCGTTAGGTTATGACGGAGAG
>JAAUOI010000322.1 GCA_012036375.1 Allobrachymonas sp.
CCCTGCTTGCACTGGCACGATTGGCATTGCCCCGAGCGCCAACTTAAATCCCACGAAGAAATTCCCATCGCTCTTCGAGCCCGTGCACGGCTCCGCGCCCGACATCGCTGGCAAAAACATCGCCAACCCCATCGGCCAAATCTGGGCAGGCGCGATGATGCTCGAGCACTTAGGCTACAAAGCCGCGCACGATGCCATCCTCGCTACGATTGAAAAAGTCATGCAGCCCGGCAGCCAAGCCCCGCTCACCCGCGATATGGGCGGCACAGCCAGCACGCAAGATTTAGGCAAGGCGATTGCCGCTGCGCTCTAAGACGATCACTTACCGCCGCGCTGATGCATCAAAGTGCCAGCGTACCGACGCGTTTAAGCCCGAGAGCTTATGCGCGTCAAGTGCTTTTTGATGGTGCGCAAGAAATCAATCTAATTCGTCGCGCATGCGCTGCAAACCCAATATTGGTGCGGCTTTTGATGACATCAGTTCATAAGGAAGAGCAGAAATATTGCACATTCGACTGGCTTCTTCTGGCATGAAATGCGCATAGAATCAGTGTCCGCGTCTTTGCAAATCTGTGAAGACAGCTAAAACACCACAATTCATACACAAACCCGTATTCACCCGAATCGCATCATTTTTCGAGGAGTCACAATGAACAAGACAGATTTGATCGAACATATTGCCAAACAGGCCGATATTTCCAAAGCTGCTGCCACACGCGCACTGGAAGCCACATTGGGCGCTGTGAAAACCACGCTGAAAAAAGGCGGCGATGTATCGATCGTTGGTTTCGGCACTTTCGCCGTCGGCAAACGCGCCGCGCGCGCAGGCCGTAACCCACGCACCGGCGCAGCGATTAAAATCAAGGCTGCCCGCGTGCCCAAGTTCCGTCCTGGCAAAGCGCTCAAGGATGCTTTGAACTAAAAGCACGCAACAGTTTCAAGTGGGGTGATTAGCTCAGTTGGTAGAGCGGCGCCCTTACAAGGCGTAGGTCGGCGGTTCGAGCCCGTCATCACCCACCACTTCAAACACACAGCACAAGGGCGAACGACAAGTTCGCCTTTTGTTTTTCAGCAGTTCTTTCGCTAGAGTTTTTGGCCATGTTTGATTTCGTTCGCAAGCACACCAAGTTGATGCAGCTGATGCTCTTCATCTTGATTTTTCCAGCCTTTGCCTTGGTCGGTATTGATGGCTATAGCCGCTTCAATGAGCAGGGCAGCACTGTGGCCGTCGTCGATGGCCAAAAAATCACCCAGCCGCAGTGGGATGAAGCCCATAAAGAAGAAGTTGCTCGTTTGCGTGAGAGCATGCCCAACCTTGACCCTAAGCTGCTTGACTCACCCGAAGCCAAATACGCCACGCTAGAGCGCCTCGTGCGCGAGCGCGTGATGGCCGCTGCCGCCGCCAAACTGAATCTGGCCACCAGCGATCAGCGCTTAGCCCGCGATCTGCAAGAAAACCCCAACATTGCTGCCATGCGCAAACCAGATGGCTCGCTCGATGTGGAGCGCTACAAAGAACTGGTCGGCCGACAAGGTCTCACGCCTGAAGGATTTGAAGCGCGCGTGCGTCAAGATTTATCTATGCGTCAGGTTCTGGCTGTCGTGAATACGACAGGCTTGAATTCAGGCGCACTCATAGACCAAACTTTGGGCACTTATTTTGAACGCCGCGAAGTGCAATTGCAGCGCTTCAATACGTCAGATTTTGCCGGAAAATCACCCCGTCGGATGATCAATTGGAGCAGTTCTACAAAACCAATCCACAGCTCTTCCAAGCCGCAGAATCCGCCAGCATCGAGTACGTCGTGCTCGATTTAGAGGCAGCCAAGAAAGGCATCACACTCAAAGCCGAGGATGTGAAGGCTTATTTCGATCAAAATGCCGCGCGTCTATCGGGTCAAGAAGAGCGCCGTGCCAGCCATATCTTGTTGGCCGCACCTAAAACTGCCTCTGCCGCAGAACGCAGCGCAGCCAAAGCAAAAGCTGATGCGCTACTAGCCGAGGTGAAAAAATCTCCTGAGAGCTTTGCAGAAGTCGCCAAGAAAAACTCGCAAGATCCCGGCTCTGCGGTCAATGGTGGTGATCTAGATTTCTTCAACCGCGAAGCCATGGTCAAGCCTTTCGCAGATGCTGCTTTCTCGCTGAATAAAGGCGACATCAGTGGCGTGGTGGAAAGCGATTTTGGCTACCACATCATTCGCCTGACCGACATCAAAGCCCCCAAACAAAAGAGCTTTGAAGAAATGAAGCCCGAGATTGAGCAAACCCTTCTCAAGCAGCAAGCGCAGAAGAAATTTGCTGAAATGGCCGAAGGCTTCACCAACGCCGTCTACGAGCAGGCCGACAGCCTCAAACCCGCTGCCGATCGCTTGGGGCTGCAAGTCAGAACGGTGGCCAACATCCAGCGCACACCTGGTCCGGGCGTGACCGGTTCTTTGGCCAATCCACGCTTTTTGAATGCCTTGTTCTCCGCCGATTCTGTCGAAAAAAAGCGCAACACAGAGGCTGTAGAAACGGGCGCCAGCCAAATGATCTCCGGCCGAATCGTGCAACACACACCCGCTCGCACCCAGCCGCTTGCTGATGTGAAAGATCGCGTTCGCGAGCGCGTCTTGGCTCAACTTGGCGCAGAAGCTGCGAAAAAAGAGGGCGTGGCAAAATTAGAAAGTTTCAAAGCCAATCCTACAGCCGCCAGCTTGCCCGAGCCCGTCACGATTTCACGTGAGCAATCTCAACGACTGCCTTCTCAATTGATCGAAGCTGCCCTACGAGCTGATGCCAGTGCCTTACCCGCTATCGTGGGTGTCGATTTGGGCACCCAGGGCTATGCTGTGATGCGCGTCAACAAAGTGCTGGAGCGCGACATCAAAGGCGCTAACATCGCGCAAGACCGCCAGCAAGTGACCACTTGGTGGACTAATGCCGAAGCGCTGGCTTACTACGAATCTCTCAAAACGCGTTTCAAAACCGAGATCAAAGTCGCCAAGCCAGCCGCGAAGAAGGACGACAGCACTAGCGTGCAGTAAGCATTCTCGGCGGCGCTCAACGCGCGTCCATCTATTGCATCGAGCACTTGCGGTTATAATTTGTACTCTGCGGTGGCTGTAGCTCAGCTGGTAGAGTCCAGGATTGTGATTCCTGTTGTCGTGGGTTCGAGCCCCATCAGCCACCCCAATTTCTCCTAAGCTGTTGATTCTCAACGGTTTTTCACTCAAAAACAGCCTAATCGGTATCCCGACTAGGTGTTCCGAGTGATCAAAGTTCCCCGTTTAAAAACCAATCGTCATGGTGTGTTTTGTGTTCGCGTGTATTGGCGCGACGAAAATGGCCAATTGCGCGAGCGCCAACACAGCCTAGGCACGAAATCCGCCGCGTATGCCCGCGTGTTGGCGTTACAGTTCAATGAAGCCTACGAACGACAACGCCTCCAGATGAACAAAACCGCACTCCCCAACCTCGACGAGTTCGTCCGCCAGTACAAACTCGACATTGGACGCGGCATCATGGAAGCCAATGACCCCGCCGACCATGAATTGATGATGAAAGCCATCGAGGCCTATA
>JAAUOI010000323.1 GCA_012036375.1 Allobrachymonas sp.
TCGGCTACAAGGTGCGCTTTGCCGACAAGCTCAGCAAAGGCGCGAGCGTGAAGCTCATGACGGATGGCATCTTGCTCGCCGAACGCAGACCGACCCGCTGCTCAAAGCCTACGACACGCTGATCATTGACGAAGCGCACGAGCGCAGCCTGAACATCGACTTTCTGCTTGGCTACCTGCGCCAGCTCCTGCCGCGTCGCCCTGATCTCAAAATCATCATCACCTCGGCCACGATTGATGCGGATCGGTTTGCGGAGCATTTCGCCTCCGCGAAAGGCACAGCCCCCTCGGGGGGCGGCGCAGACGCGCAGCGCGGAGCCGGGGGCCTAATTCCTGCCCCGGTCATCATGGTGAGCGGCAGAACCTACGCCGTCGAGCAACGCTATCGCCCGTTTGAGGAATCCAGAGACTTCGACGCCAACGACGCCATGGCCGACGCAGTCGATGAACTCTGGCCCGGCTCGCCGCGTGGCGATATCCTCATCTTCCTGCCCGGCGAGCGAGAAATCCGCGAAGCGGCCGACCATTTGCGCAAACACTGCGCCAAAAAGCCCGGTCGGCAAAACGTGGATGTGCTCCCGCTGTTTGCCCGCCTCTCCCAAGCCGAGCAAGAAAAAATCTTTGAGCCCGACGGCAGGCCGAGAATTGTTTTAGCCACCAACGTCGCCGAAACCTCGCTCACCGTGCCCGGCATTCGATATGTGATTGACGCGGGCACGGCGCGCGTCAAACGCTATAGTTTTAGGAACAAGGTCGAGCAGCTCTTGATCGAGCCCGTTTCCCAAGCCGCTGCCAACCAACGCGCAGGCCGCTGCGGCCGCGTGGCTGAAGGCATTTGCATTCGCCTGTATGACGAAAAAGATTACACAGGCCGCCCGAGGTTTACCGACCCTGAAATCCTAAGAAGCTCGCTCGCCGCCGTCATCTTGCGCATGAAGTCGCTGCACCTCGGGGCAGTGGAAGATTTTCCCTTCATCGATGCGCCCTCCAAAAGAGCCATTGCCGACGGCTACCAGCTCCTACAAGAGTTGGGCGCAGTGGATGAACTCAACGAGCTCACCCGATTAGGCGCAGAGCTCGCCAAGCTGCCGCTCGACCCCCGCGTGGGCCGCATGATCTTGGAAGCCAAATCTCGCGGTGCCTTGAGCGAAGTGCTCATCATCGCCAGCGCCTTAAGCCTGCAAGATGTGCGCGACCGCCCTTTGGACATGCAGCAAAAAGCCGACGAAGCGCACAAGAAGTTTGACGACGAGCGCAGCGAGTTTGTGGGCTATCTCAAGCTGTGGAAATGGCTGGATGACGTGAGAGGCGGCGGAGAAAATAAATCCGGACATCCGCCGGGCCGCCCCAAGGATGGACGCACCCCCTGGGGGGCCAGGCGCAGCCTGGGTCGGGGGCGATTTCTAACCGCCAATGGGAGCAGCAATTAAGAGCCAGCTTCGTCAATATAAGAAGAGTGCGCGAATGGCGCGACATTTATTCTCAGCTCGCCTCCACAGTGCAAGAGCTCGGCTTCAAGCCCAATGCGCAGCCCGCCAGCTTTGAGCAGCTTCATATGAGCCTGCTCTCCGGCCTCTTGGGCAACATCGGCTACAAGCAGGAGGAGGAAGACCAATGGCTCGGCGCTCGCGGCATCAAATGGCTGCCGCATCCGGGCGCGAACCTGTCTAAAAAGCCGGGCAAATGGATCGTTTGCGCGGAGTTGGTGGAAACGGCGCGGCTCTATGGCCGAGGCGTGGCGGGCATCGATCCCAAATGGGTAGAGCAGGTGGCCGAGCATTTGCTGCAAAAGCAATTACTAGAACCACACTTCGACAAAAGAGGCGGCGATGTGCTCGCCTATGAGCGCGCCTCGCTCTATGGCTTGCTCATTTACAGCGGCCGCCGAGTGAATTTCAGCCGGGTGGACCCGCATGCAGCGCGAGAAATCTTTATCCGCGAAGCGCTCGTGGCCGGCTGCACAGGGGAAATCAAAGAAGCTTGGGATTGCAAGCTGCCCTTTTATGCGCATAACCAGCGCATGGTGCGCCTGGTCGAGGAGCTGGAGCACAAAAGCCGCAGGCAAGATGTGTTGGTGGACGAAGAGCTGATCTTCGCGTTTTACGATCAGCAATTGCCCTTTGACTTGTGCAGCGCCCGCGAGCTAGAAGCTTGGTACAAAGCCCATCACGGCGCCAACCCCAAGCTGCTTTACATCAGCAAAGACGAGCTGATGCGCCACGAAGCCTCGGGCATCACAAGCCTTGCCTTCCCCAAGCTCATTCGCCCTAGGCGGCGTGGACTGCAAAGCCAGCTATCTGCATGACCCGGGTGACGCGAAAGACGGCCTCACCGTTGAGCTGCCGCTGTTTGCCTTGAACCAAGTGAATGAAGAGCGCTGCGAATGGCTGGTGCATGGCATGCTGCAGCAAAAGGTGCAGGCCCTGCTCAAAAGCCTGCCCCAGCGCCCCCGCTCACGCCTCGTGCCCCTGCCTGAGAGCGCGGCGCGGCTGGCGGAAATTTTGGGTGCTTCGGAAGCCTTTGGCAAAGGCTCGCTGGTCGATGCGCTGCTGAAATTGTGCAAAGAAGCCACCAGCGTGGACATCAAGCGCACCGATTTCAAGCTCGATATGCTGCAGCCCCATTTGTTCATGAACTTCCGCGTGGTGGATGAGCATGGCAGGCAGCTCGCCCAAGGGCGCAATTTGGCTGCCATCAAGCCGAGCTGGGCAGTCAAGCGCGGGGCGCCTTCGCCGCACTCGCGCAGCTATCGTCCGCTGCGCCTAAAGCTGAGAATTTAGAGCCAAATCGGCCATCAGCCGGCATAGAATCTGCGCAGAATGCTACCAAATTCGTAGCGCCTCCAGCG
Organism: Allobrachymonas sp.; assembly: GCA_012036375.1. GTDB lineage: Bacteria > Pseudomonadota > Gammaproteobacteria > Burkholderiales > Burkholderiaceae_C > JANMDU01. Next base: position 2,848 of record JAAUOI010000323.1, read on the forward strand.
CCGGTATCCAACACTCCCGCTTTCGACGCCGACGCCCGCTACACCGATTGGAGCTTCGGCGAGCTGCCCGAGCTGCTAGAAATCCGCCGCAAGCTCGGCAACGATGTGCAAACCCTCATCGGCTTCCCCGCCTTGATAGACCAAACCGATTCAGTCAGCATCGAAGTGTTTGACGAGCCCGGTGTCGCCGCGCAAAAGCATCAAGCCGGCCTGCGCCGCCTCGTCGCCCTGCAAATCAAAGATGCGCTCAAGTATTTAGAAAAGAACATCCCCGATCTGCAAAAAATGGGCATCGCCTATTTGCCGCTGGGCACCAGCGAAGAGCTCAAAACCCAAATCCTCGATCTGGCGATAGACAAAGCCTTCTTAACTGAGCCCCTGCCCACCACCGCGCCAGAATTCAAAGCCCGCGTGGCCGAGGGAAGAGGGCGGCTCACCCTCATTTGCAACGAAGTGGCGCGGCTTGCCAGCGGCATCCTCACCGAATACCAAACCGCGCTGCGCAAGATCAAAGACAGCAAAAACGCCCCGGATGCAACGGCAGACTGCACGGCCCAGCTCCAGCGCCTGATGCCACGTAAATTCCTCAGCACCACGCCCTACGTGCGCCTGCAACACTTCGCCCGGTATCCTGAAAGCCATCACCCTGCGCCTCGACAAATACCCGCGCCGACCCGGCCCGCGACGCGCTGCGCATGAAGGAGATCCGC
>JAAUOI010000324.1 GCA_012036375.1 Allobrachymonas sp.
CCATGAGGACTTGACGTCATCCCCCACCTTCCTCCGGTTTGTCACCGGCAGTCCCATTAGAGTGCCCTTGCGTAGCAACTAATGGTAAGGGTTGCGCTCGTTGCGGGACTTAACCCAACATCTCACGACACGAGCTGACGACAGCCATGCAGCACCTGTGTATTGGTTCTCTTTCGAGCACTAAGCCATCTCTGGCAAATTCCAACCATGTCAAAGGTGGGTAAGGTTTTTCGCGTTGCATCGAATTAAACCACATCATCCACCGCTTGTGCGGGTCCCCGTCAATTCCTTTGAGTTTCAACCTTGCGGCCGTACTCCCCAGGCGGTCAACTTCACGCGTTAGCTTCGTTACTGAGAAAGTTAATTCCCAACAACCAGTTGACATCGTTTAGGGCATGGACTACCAGGGTATCTAATCCTGTTTGCTCCCCATGCTTTCGTGCATGAGCGTCAGTACAGGTCCAGGGGGCTGCCTTCGCCATCGGTGTTCCTCCGCATATCTACGCATTTCACTGCTACACGCGGAATTCCACCCCCCTCTACCGTACTCTAGCAATGCAGTCACAAAGGCAGTTCCCAGGTTGAGCCCGGGGATTTCACCTCTGTCTTACATTACCGCCTGCGCACGCTTTACGCCCAGTAATTCCGATTAACGCTTGCACCCTACGTATTACCGCGGCTGCTGGCACGTAGTTAGCCGGTGCTTATTCTTACGGTACCGTCATTAGCTCCGGGTATTAACCAGAGCCGTTTCGTTCCGTACAAAAGCAGTTTACAACCCGAAGGCCTTCATCCTGCACGCGGCATTGCTGGATCAGGCTTGCGCCCATTGTCCAAAATTCCCCACTGCTGCCTCCCGTAGGAGTCTGGGCCGTGTCTCAGTCCCAGTGTGGCTGGTCGTTCTCTCAAACCAGCTACAGATCGTTGCCTTGGTGAGCCTTTACCCCACCAACTAGCTAATCTGACATCGGCCACTCCATTAGCGCAAGGTCTTGCGATCCCCTGCTTTCATCCATAGATCGTATGCGGTATTAATCCGGCTTTCGCCGGGCTATCCCCCACTAATGGGCATGTTCCGATGCATTACTCACCCGTTCGCCACTCTCAGGTATTGCTACCCTACCGTTCGACTTGCATGTGTAAAGCATGCCGCCAGCGTTCAATCTGAGCCAGGATCAAACTCTATAGTTTGATCTTGTTACTCAATCGGAATTGAAGAAGATAAATCTTATTCAATTTCTCATGAGTGTTTGTGTCTAGGTCTTGCGACTTCGACGTTTTCGGCAATTGCCTTCAAACACCCACGCTTATCGGCTGTAATTTTTTAAGGATCTTACAAATAACGCTTTGCGTTTTTGCATTCTTTGCTGTGATCAGCGAAGCCTTGAATTATGACACATTTTTGAACTGTTTGTCAAATCGCATCAAATTTTCTACTTATTTTTAACTGCGCTTGCGAGAACATTTATAGTTTTCACCTACGCTGCGTTTTCAGCAGAGCCTCAAATTATATACCGAATTTCTTATGCTCGTCAAATAATTTGAAATTTCTTTTAATGAAGCGATTTGTTTAAAAACCTTTTGATTTCGGGTTAACCCTTACATCAATTCATCAGCAGAGCCCGCTAGTATACAACGAAATTTGCGATCTTGGCAATCTTATTAGAGTTTTTGCTGAGAATCTGTTTTTTACTTGGCTTCAGCAAGGAATTTCTCGACTTGAGCCGCTGGAATGGCGCCTGGCACACGATTGCCATCTGCAAATATGAGTGTGGGCGTTCCGGTGATGCGATATTTCTTACCGAACTCAACGTTCCGCTGCAAGGCGCTCACATCGCACGTGGCATTCGCCGGCGTGGCATCTTTGACCATCCAATCGAGAAATGCCTTGGCTTTGTCTTTGCTGCACCAAATGTTTTGCGATTTGCTGGTGGAATCTGCTCCGAGTATGGGGTAGAGGAACATATGGATGGTGACGTTGTCGACTTTCTGCAAATCCCGCTCGAATCGCTTGCAGTAGCCACAATTGGGGTCTTCAAACACAGCAACTTTGCGCTTGCCATTGCCGCGCACAATGGTAAAGGCATCTTTGAGAGGCAGGGCGTCGAAATCCACGGCAGTAAGTTTTTCCACGCGCTCTTCGGTGAGATTGCGGCGGTTTTTGGTGTCGATCAAATTGCCTTGGATGAGGAAATTGCCATCGGCGTCGGTATAGAAAATATCAGAGCCATTAACGCGCACCTCGAACAAGCCCGGCATGGGCGATTTGCTCACCTCATCGATCTTGGGCAAGTTGGGCAAGCGCTCCGCGAGATTCTTGCGTATCGCGTTTTCTTGGGCAAACAGAGCTGTAGCCGGCATCAATACTGCGCAAAGCGCTATAGATTGAATAGTAAATCTGAGGGTAAAAGGAAGTAACTTCATGGTGTGTCTTGTCTAAACATGGTTTCAGTGTAATTCAAGCGATGCCGAGGCGGGGTCATGGGCGCTTAAGCCTTGCTCATGCGCCCTGCGGCGCGTTGCATCACCCAACGCTTGAGAGGCACAGCAGCGTCAAAGCTGCTCATGCCCCAGTTGCGCAGGGCTTGCACCCGAACGTCTTGCATGACAAATAGCTGATGCAAACCATCGGTGGCTGCTCGCAGAACGGCTGCTTCGGCTTTTCGGGAGCGCTCGTAACTGCGCAAAAGGCGAGAGTCGCTGAACGCACGGAAATATGGCTTGCTCGACAGAACCTCGGCCAACTCGCGGGCATCTTGTAGACCCAAATTGAGACCCTGTCCAGCCAAGGGGTGAATCGCATGCGCAGCATCGCCTGCCAGCACCCAAGTGCCCCATTCAGCCTGCCCGCTCCAATGCTCGGCTTGCGCGACAGACAGAGGCCATGCGGCGCGCATGCTGCTCAGTTGCATTGCGCCCAACCGATTAGAAGTGGCTTCTTGCAGCTGGGCAATAAATGCATCAGGCGGCAATTCAAGTAAGGATTGAGCGCGATCATGCGAGACTGACCATACGAGCGCCACAGAGTTCCCGGGTGCGGCTTGGCCACGAGGTAGCAAAGCACAAACTTCACCATTTCGCATCCACTGCCAAGCGGTAGCTTGATGGGAGTGATTGCAGGTAATGTGTGCGGCAACCGCGCTTTGGCCATAGGCAAATTGCTCATAATGTGCGCCTGTGGCAGCGCGTGTGATGCTGTGTTTGCCTTCGCAGATCACGGTCAGTTGCGCGGGCGCGGCTTGATCCATCAATGCAATATCTGCAGAGAACGACAGGGCTGTCGTTAGATTGCGCTCCAGCAGCTGCGCATCGACGATCCAAGCCAAAGCTCCACCGTCTTGGGCTTTTTCGGGCGAAGCAAACTGCACTTGCGCAGCTTTGCCAGAACGATCATCGCCCATGACGCACATCTGCTGCACCGCACTTGCCTGCTCAGGCCAGACTCGCAGCGATTGCAAAAGCTGACGCGAAGCCGCATTCAGTGCATAGCTGCGAATGTCTTCTGTAAGCGCAGCAGGCGACTTGGGCATCACCAAAGTCAC
>JAAUOI010000325.1 GCA_012036375.1 Allobrachymonas sp.
CGCACCTGTACCTCCTCCACCTGCACCAGTTCCACCACCCGCTGCGTCCAGTACCGCCTCCTCCCGCGCCCCGTGCCACCGCCACCTGCACCAGTTCCGCCACCGCTGGCTCCTGCGCCCCCACAACCAACACCTGCGCCACCACCTGTACGCCCTGCTCTGGCAAGCTCCCCCACGCCTGCCCCTACTCCTGCCCCTACGCCCAACCCAGCAGCCGCTACGCCTACACCGAGCCCCGCACCAGCACCCACAGCCTCATCCCCAGCCCCGAACGCGCCAAGCGCCGCAACTCCACCGCGCCCTGCATCTGCAAGCAATTCAACGGCGACAAGTATTCCAGCAGCCAACGCATCCAATCCCAATGCCACGGTCGGCGCCAACACAGCCGCATCCTCCCCCGCTGCCCCCGCCTCAGGATCAACACCGAGCGCAGCCACCAGCGCGACGCCCGGCACAGCCAGCGGCCTACCTTCTAACGCAACCTCTAGCTCTGCGAGCGGTTTGCCCAGTGGCTCAACATCCGGGGCTGCCAGCGGGTCTGCCGCAGGCGCAACGACAGGCTCGTCAGTGGGTTCGGCCACGGGTTCTGCCACAGGCTCACCAACTGGCAGCGATCGTGGCGCAGCCACTGGCTCGTCCTCAGGCGGCAGCACGGGCGCAGTCGCTCCCAACGCCCAGACTGCCCCTGCACCCCGCCCTCCTTTGAATTTGAATCTGCCAGCGCCCACGCCGCCAGCGGCACGAGCCTTCCCCTACACACCGCCCACCGCCTTGCCACGCCGAAGTATTTCTGAAATGGCCAACGAACAATTGCGCCGCACCCCACGCGACCCTTTGGCCGAGACCATCGACAGCGCCAAAAATCTCGACTGTGCCAAAGATGCCACCGCGCAAGGCGGCGAGAACAAAATCAACGACACCACCACGGCTGGCCTGATGAATATCGGCCCGCTCCTCAAACGCACTCTTGAAGGGAAATGCGCCAAATGATGCTCATCAATTCTGCCCACGCTCAAACACTGTCCACTCAGTTGAGCACCGCCACCCAAACCATTTCAAACGCCGCCACCAATGCCGCAACTCAAGCAGCCGCCAATCCCTATGGCTTATCTGCCATCTGGAGCCAAGGCGATTGGGTGGCCAAACTCTGCTTGCTGCTGCTCGTCATCATGAGCATCGCCAGTTGGGCGGTGATGGTGCGCAAATTCATCGAGCTGCGCAACACCGAAACGCACAACAAAGCCGCGCATGCTGCGTTTGACAACATCACCACGGTGGGCGACAACCTGGCCAAACTATCGACGGACAACCCCTTGAAATTCGTCAACGACTCGGGCGCGGATGCCGTGCGCCAATATGTAGCGCTCAAGCCCCGCGTGGATTACGACACGTGGCTCATCCGCGCCATCGAAAGTGCCCTCTCGCGCGTGCAAACCCGCATGCAAGAAGGCTTGGCCTTGCTCGCCACCATTGGCTCGACTGCACCTTTCGTTGGCCTCTTTGGCACGGTCTGGGCAATTTATTCCGCTTTGGTAAAAATCGGGGCGAGTGGCCAAGCCTCGATTGACCGTGTGGCCGGCCCCGTAGGCGAAGCGCTGATCATGACGGCAATTGGCTTGGCCGTGGCCGTGCCCGCCGTGTTTGGCTACAACTGGCTGCTGCGCAAAAACAAACTGGCCATGGAAAGCATGCGCAGCTTTGGCAGCAAACTGCACATCGTCTTGCTCGCCACAGAGAAGCAAGTGACGGAAAAGCCTAGCGATCATCCGAGCCACACAGCAACTGCCGAAGGCAAGTAAAGCAACCCGCCATGGCACTCTCATTGCAAAACCCCGATACAGAAGACGACGGCTGGCTCGCCGAAATCAACACCACACCTTTGGTGGACGTGATGCTGGTGTTGCTCATCATCTTCTTGCTCACGGTGCCCGTCGTCAGCGCCAATGTGCAGCTCAATTTGCCGGTGCAAACAGCGCAAAGCCAAGACACCAGCGGCGATTACGTCATCATCAGCATCGATGCCCAAGGCAATTTGTTTTTGAACAGTACGCCAGCGCCTTCATTGCAAGCCCTGTCTGATGCGCTGGCCGTTGTCGGCAATCAACCCCAAGGCACACAGCGCGTGCAACTGCATATTCGCGCCGATGGCGCAGCGCCCTATGCAGCGGTCGCCCCCGTCATCGACATGGCGCAAGGCATTTGGCTGGGCGCAGGTGAGCTTGCTCAACCGAGCAGAGCCCTCAAGACCGCGCCGCTAGCACCGCAGCCCTGCTGCGCAAGGAGCGCCCATGAAGCTCTACCCCAGCAGCCTGCATCGCTCCCAAGATGGCGCAAGCGAAGCCCAGCCGATGGTGGAGATGAACACCACGCCCTTGATCGACGTGATGTTGGTCCTCCTGGTCATGCTCATCATCACCATCCCCGTGCAACTGCATTCCGTGCCGCTGGATATGCCCTCCAAAAGCAGCAGCGCTTTACCCGAATTGGTGCGCGTGCAAATCGATGCCAACGGCTTTGTGCGCTGGAACGATGAGCTGATCAGCGATGTCACCACGCTCGACCAACGCTTGACCACCGCCGCAGCCTTGCCCAATCAACCCGAAATCCACATCACCCCAGAACCCAACACACCCTATGCCTTGGTCGTCTCCATGACGGCTTTGGCGCAAAAAATGGGTTTGCGCCGGGTGGGCGTAGTGAATTGATTTACTCTAATTTTCATAGCACTCCGCGCATATTTCATGCCGGCTAATGCCCAAAAACGTCTTAAAAACGACGCAACATAGATAGCAGGGTAAATCCCAGCCTCCAAATCGAATGTTTTGGAAGCCATACTTTACTTATCAAAACCGTTTTGAAGCGTTTTAACACCATGTCTATTCAAGCCCTCGCTGATTCATTGGGAATTTCAATTTCCACCGTTTCGCGTGCGCTCAATGGCTATACCGATGTCAGCGCCGCCACGCGCCAGCGCGTGTTTGATGCCGCCAAGGCAATGAATTATTCGCCGCATCCTGTCGCGCATCGCCTGGCCACAGGCAAAACGGGCGCAGTGGCGATCATCAACTCCGTGCGCCCTGGCAATTTAACCGACAGCAGCGCCGTGGTGCTGCACACGGGCGTCGCCGAGGCGCTCCGCGAACACAAATATTTCGCCATGTCGCTGGGCATCCCGATGGATGACAACGAAATTCCCGAGCTACAGCGCCTCTTGGATGGCCGCATTGTGGACGGCATCGTGCTCACCCGCACGCGCACCCACGATCCGCGCGTAGCCTTACTCCAAGAACGCAAAATCCCGTTCATCACCCATGGCCGCACCATTGACAACGCGCCGCATGCATGGGTGGACACCGACAATGAAGGCGCTTTCGAGCAAGCCACTGCCGCTTTGGTAGCGCTTGGGCATCGGCGTATTGGCCTCATCAATGGCATGCCGCATATGACGTTTGCACAGCTTCGCGAGCAAGGCTTTCGCAAAGCAGTTGCACTAGCCGGTCTTAAAGAAGCCGCCTGCCCCGTGCATTACACCGAGCTCA
>JAAUOI010000326.1 GCA_012036375.1 Allobrachymonas sp.
TGGAAGAAAAACTGCGCGGCATTGGCGCGGATATTGAGCGGGTGAAGTGATGATTACCTTAGCCTTATCAAAGGGAAGAACTCTTCGACGACACCCTGCCCCTGCTTCGCACAGCAGGCATCGAGGTACTCGAAGATCCTGAAAAATCCCGCAAACTCATCTTGCCCACCTCGCGGCCCGATATGCAAATCATCATGGTGCGAGCCAGCGATGTGCCGACCTATGTGCAATATGGCGGTGCAGATCTAGGCGTGGTGGGCAAAGACACTTTGCTAGAGACCGGCGTGCAAGGCCTGTATGTCCCGCTTGATTTGAAAATTGCCACATGCCGCGTGAGCGTGGCGGTGCGCGAAGGTTTTGATTATGAAGCCGCCGTCAAGCAAGGCTCGCGCCTCAAGGTCGCCACCAAGTATGTGAACATCGCAAGAGAATTTTTCGCCAGCAAAGGCGTCCACGTCGATCTCATCAAACTCTACGGCTCGATGGAACTCGCCCCCTTGGTCGGCATGGCCGACGCCATCGTCGATCTCGTCTCCACCGGCAGCACGCTCAAGGCGAACAAGCTCATCGAAGTTGAGCGCATCATGGAGATTAGCTCGCGCTTGGTGGTGAACCAAACTTCTTTGAAAACCAAACAAGCTGTATTGAAGCCTATCTTGGCTGCATTTGAACAAGCTGTCGCCTGAAAGCTCAGTTCAAGCTAAGCTTGCTACAAGACGCTACAAGCTTCTTTTTGGTTGCAATTTTGCCACCAAATGACTTAAAATCGATGCATGCACCGCGTTGTCATCGATACCAATGTTTTTGTGGCTGCTTGCCTGGGCGGTGGCCATGGCAACCAAGTCATTCGTGCTTGCATCATGGGGCAGTGCTTGCCCATCATGGGTTCTGCATTACTGATGGAGTACGAGGATGTTTTAGGGCGTCATGAATTGATGGATCAATCGCCTTTGACACCACTGGAGCGTTTGGATTTGCTGAAGATTTTTCTATCCAAATGCGAGTGGACGCGGGTGTATTTCGGATGGCGACCCAACTTGCCCGATGAGGCCGATAATCATCTGATTGAGCTGGCAGTGGCAGGAGGAGCTAGTCATATCGTGAGCAGAAATTTGAAAGACTTGATGCGCGGCGAATTGCGCTTTCCGCAAATCAAAATCACCGATCCAGCGCAATATTTATTGGAGCTATCAACATGGGCGCACTAACACTTCGATTGGCAGACGACAGACACCAACGCCTGCGCGCACTAGCCAAAAGCCGCCATACCACGATCAATCGCTTGCTCGATGAGATGACCATGCTGATGCTGGCTGATTTCGATGCAGAAACTCGCTTCAAGCTTTACGCCGCAGAAGGCAGCGGGCAGACGGAGCGCGGTTTGCAATTGCTAGACAAAGCAGCCAAGTATGGTGCTGTAGTTTGAGTCATCAATGAATACAAAAGAGTGATATGAATTTAATAGCATCTGGCGCAGTATTTTCCTCGGCTGAGGCCGATTTTGAGCAAAAATTCAAGGCTCGCCAGCACTGGTCAAGCAGCCAAGATGCAGCGATAGAATCTCGCGTAGCTGAGATATTGGCGGATGTGCGAGAGCGTGGCGATGCGGCTGTGCTCGAATACACCGCGAAGTTTGATCGCCTGCAAGCGCAGAGCATGCATGAGCTTGAACTCTCTCAAGCGGAACTGAAAGCGGCTTACGATGGCTTGCCAACGGTGCAGCGCGATGCCCTCACCCAAGCCGCGGCCCGCGTGCGTAGCTATCACGAAGCGCAGAAAAAAGCTTGCGGCGAAAGCTGGAGTTATCGCGATGCGGATGGCTCCTTGCTCGGCCAAAAAGTCACACCGATTGACCGCGCAGGCATTTATGTGCCGGGCGGCAAGGCGGCGTATCCCTCCAGCGTGTTGATGAACGCGATTCCTGCGCATGTGGCGGGCGTGGGCGAAATTATTATGGTCGTGCCTACTCCGGGCGGAGATAAAAACAATCTCGTGCTCGCTGCGGCCTATGTGGCGGGCGTGAGCCGAGCCTTCACGATTGGCGGTGCGCAAGCTGTGGCTGCACTGGCCTACGGCACAGCCACGATCCCGAAGGTAGACAAAATCACGGGCCCGGGCAACGCCTACGTAGCCGCAGCCAAGCGCAGCGTGTTTGGCACGGTGGGCATCGACATGATTGCCGGCCCGAGCGAAATCTTGGTGATTGCCGATGGCAGCACGCCGCCCGATTGGGTGGCGATGGATTTGTTTAGCCAAGCTGAGCATGACGAGCTGGCGCAAAGTATTTTGCTTGCCCCAAGCCAAGCGTATATCGACCAAGTGCTAGCGAGCATCACGCGCCTGCTGCCTGAGATGCCGCGCCGCGCCATCATTGAGAAAAGCCTCACAGACCGCGGCATGTTCATCCTCACGCGCAGCATGGAAGCAGCATGCGAAATTTCTAACCGCATCGCCCCTGAGCATTTAGAAATCTCCAGCAATGAGCCACACAAATGGGAGCCCTTACTCAAACACGCTGGCGCGATCTTCATGGGTGCCTACACCAGTGAAAGCCTAGGCGACTACTGCGCAGGCCCCAATCATGTGCTGCCCACCAGCGGCACAGCACGCTTCTCATCACCACTCGGCGTGTACGACTTCCAAAAACGCAGCAGCTTGATTGAAGTGAGCGAAGCAGGCGCACAGACGCTAGGCAAAGTCGCCAGCGTACTCGCGCATGGCGAAGGCTTGCAGGCGCATGCCCGCGCAGCAGAGCTGCGCCTGCGTTGATCGAGGGGCTGAGCTCCAGCTTCGTTGATCCTTTAGCGGAGCTGCGCCTTCGCGGACTCGTTGGAGAGCTATGCCTAATGGCTAGGAAAGCTCATTTTTTGCTCTCGGAAGAATCGTTGTGCGCCCGGATGAAAGTCAGGGTGGCGTTGTAGTGCTCGTTGTCCTCGCCCTGCAGAGAGCGGATCACGCAGATGTCATCCATGAGATCCCGCAGTTGCGGGAAGAGATCGCTCACCATGGTGCCGCACTGGCCGCCGGGGCGGAACTCATCAACGACGTCACGGGGTTGGAGGGCGATCCCGAGATGATTGGCGTCGCGCTCGAAACTGGAGCCGGCGTGTGTGCGATGCACATGCAAGGCACCCCGCAGACCATGCAAGATGATCCGCAGTATGAAAACGTCATCGAGGAAATCAGCGAATATCTGGCCGCCCGGCGAAATTCGTTGGTCGCGGCGGGAATTGCGCCGGAACGGATTTGTCTCGATCCCGGCATCGGGTTTGGCAAACGGAGCGCCGAGAACCTGGCGATCCTGCGCAATCTCACCCTCTTCCACGGCTTCGGCTGTCGGACGCTCCTGGGCGCATCGCGAAAGGGTTTTGGCGCGAAAACTCAGGCGCTGGCACCGCGGGATCGGCTGCCGACATCCCTGGCGGCGGCTGTGTCGGCGGCGGCGCAGGGCTTTCGCATGCTGCGCGTGCACGACGTGGCGGAGACAAAGCTGGCGCTGGAAATTTGGCGGCGCATCACCGAAAAC
>JAAUOI010000327.1 GCA_012036375.1 Allobrachymonas sp.
TGCCAACGCTGTCGGTCGCGTGGCAGATGTGCAAATCCTTGATCGCCACACGGGGCTGCCATTGCCAGTTCACTACCACCGAGGTGAATACTGGATCGCAGGCCAACCGGGCGCAAAGTATGCGATTCAGATTCGCAATTCGCGCGGGCCGCGCATGTTGGCTGTTACGTCGGTTGATGGGCTCAATGTGCTCTCTGGCGATACGGCCGACTTCAGTCAATCGGGCTATGTGTTTGAAAGCGGCCAGCGTTATGGCATTGAAGGTTGGCGCAAGAGTGATTCGCAGGTAGCGGCATTTGTGTTTACAGCAAATGGCGACAGCTACGCCGAGCGTATTGGCAAGCCGCGCGATATGGGCGTGATTGGTGTGGCGCTGTTTCGCGAGCGGCCACCTGTTGCGCTGTATTCGCCGCCAGTGATTGCAGCGCCGGCCAATTCGGGGGCGGGTACCTCGCGGCATGAGAAATCTGCTGAACTTTCCGATAAATACCGTGAAAGTACAGCCAGCGCTCCTTCTGAACCGGTGGCTCCTGCTGCCCCCGCTGCCGCACCAGCGCCTCAGCAGCCACAGCTGATGCGAGCAGCAAGAAAGCTGCACCAACGATGCAGCAAGAACGCATGGCTGCCCAAAGTGCCCCAATGCCCGCCACCAAACTCGGCACAGCCCATGGCGAGCGTGAAACCTCTGTGGTCAGCCGCACGCAGTTCGTGCGCAACAACTCGCAGCCCGACGAGATCATTCGCATTCGCTACGACAGCCATGCCAATCTCGTGGCCTTGGGCGTGATTCCCAGCCCGCGCCCTCAACCTGTTCCCAACCCTTTTCCAGGCGCAGTATCGTATGTGCCTGATCCACCGGCTTGGCGCTGATGCACAGGGAAAGCCGCCTATCATTGCTGTGTGAGCAATCCTGCCGACCCCACCGATCTGGCCTTGATGCAGCGTTATGCACAAGGCGATGTGGCGGCGTTTGAAAGTTTGCTCAAGCGGCACGAAACGGCGCTGTGGAGATTCATTGTGAAAACATTGCGCGATGCTGCCGCTGCAGAAGATGTGATGCAAGACACATGGATTACTGTGACCCAGCAAGCTACACGCTATGTGGCCAACGCAGCCAGCGCAGAGCAAACCGCGCAGTTTCGCTCCTGGCTCTTTACCCTCGCTCGCAGCCGAACGATAGATCATTTGCGCAAGCAAAAGCCCGAGGTGAGCACGGAGGATTTTCAGATTCGCAAAGCGATTGGCTAGGCAATCTTGCTGCCGATTCGGGCTTTGGCCCTTTGCGCCAACTCGAAGGCCGCGAGCAAGCAGGAGCGCTCTTGCAAGCGCTAGAAGAGTTGCCGCAAGATCAACGCGAAGCCTTCTTGCTGCAAGCCGAAGGCGGCCTTTCAGTCGAAGAGATTGCGGCCACCTGCCAAGTGAGTTTTGAAACTGCAAAAAGCCGCCTGCGCTATGCCCGCAGCAAACTCAAAAACTGCTTGGCCGCTTGGTCACCCCACGCCATCCCCAACGCTTTGGAGGCGCAGACATGAGCAAGCCTGTGAGCCATAACGCCGCGCCAGACGAATTGCTACAGCGCTACAACGCGGCCAAGGCCACGCTGCCCGATGGCCTGCCCGATGCACCCAGCGCAGCCTTGCGCGATCGCATCATGCATGCTGCACGCGAACAAGCCAATACTATAAAAACAATAGCACTCCGCGCAGATTCTATGCCGGCCAATGAACTAAAAGACCTTGAAAACAGTGTAGAAAACAATATCCATCCCAAAGATGCCGCTAACGACAGCTTCTGGAATATCAAGCTCGTCGCCAGCCTCGCCGTGATGGGCTTATCTGGCCTGCTCTTGTGGCAGTTTGAAAACGGCACACCCGAAGAGCGCGAAGCTGCACAAAGCGCTCAACCAACCATCAGCGCTCCTGCTCCTGCTGCACCAGCATCTCCCATCGTCCAGAAAGCAGAGACAACTGCTCCCACCGCAACCGCCCCGCTAGCCGTTCAAAAGGAAACGCTAGCCAAGAAACTCTCGCAAGCTCAATCAACCAACGCCGACACAGCCGAACCCAACGCAATAGCTAGCACCAAACCAAGCCCTGCCAGCCCCACAACGATGGAAGCAAAGGCCGGCTCAGGCCCTCAAGAGACTGCACGGGCGCGCATCTCCGAACCAGCATCAACCATCGCGGCAGCCCAACTCCTGCTGCCCCTGCACTCCCCCAGCTCTCGCCAACAGACAAAACCATCGCAGCCGAAATTCCATCACGCAAAGCTTCGCCCAGCATCGCATCCGAACCATCGCTACAGCGCTCGCTAGATACACTGCAGGCACCTCAGATCGCCTCTGCGCCACCACCAGCACCAGCACCACCTTCTGCGCCTGTCGCAACAGCAAGATCTGCCGCACCGCCTATGTCTGCCGCTGCCCCCAGAGCTGCACCAGCACCAGCAGCCCTTGCTGCCCAACCCAGCCCGCTTTTTGCAGCGATTGAAGCAAAAGACGCCGCCGCCCTACGCCAAGCCCTCGCCCAAGGCGCACCCTCAAACGCTCGCCAAGCTGATGGCAACCCCGCCCTCCATCAAGCTGTGATCCAGCGCTGGGCAGACGGTGTGCGATTGCTGATGGCTGCCGGTGCAGATGCGCAGCTCAAAAACAACCAAGGCCAGAGCGCTTTCGATCTGGCCTTGAACGATGAAGAAATGCTGAAACTTCTAGCTCGATGAACCAAGCTGCAAGCGCAATCGCTCCAATACCACTTTGTCAATCTGATCCTTTTCCCGGTAATTAGTCTTGGTTTTAAGAAGCCCCTGAATGTCTAGCACTTGAACAGGCGTTTCTTCAATCAGGATGCTGCGAATATGTGGCTCAAGCGATTCGAAGTTCTCGCCATTGGCTGCAAACATCAAATCCACCAGCAGATCGTCTTGAATGCGAATATTTTCTGGCTCAAGCGGATCGACTGCAAACCATTCTGGTTGGAGATCCTTCGCTGAGGGCAAAAAGCTGAGGGCACGAATCACCTTGCGCCCATTCTCAACAGACGAAGGCAGCAAAATATCAATGTCTTCCGTGCTGCGTACAAAGCCATTGATACGCACCGCATGGCCGCCTATCAATACATACTTCACACCTTCTTGTGCAAATCGACGCAAAAGCGCCAACAAATCAGCCGGTTCCGCCACGTTGTTGCCTTGTTGTGTTGATCAGCCTTGCCCGCTCTAGCATTCGCGCATCGTCTTGCGCATTCATTTGCGAATGAGACAGCCTCTGGACGCGAGGCAATGGCGGCTCACTGCGCGAATCTAATGCAGGCTGCATTCGCTTCACCGCCAAATCCAGCGCCAAGCCGCGCCGCCAAGCCTCTTGCGGGCTAGGCAGTTCGTTGTAACGAGAAGATGAGCCAACGATTCGCATCTTTGACAGCATACCAAAAGTCGATACAAGGCCGCCCAAAAAGCAAAAGCGGCTTGATCGCCGCTTGTTGCTACAGCAGGATCTGCGCATCACCCCATGTGCAAACCAC
>JAAUOI010000049.1 GCA_012036375.1 Allobrachymonas sp.
GGGCCGCCGTGGCATGACGGGACTCGATTTCTCGGAGATCACCACTGATCGTCCGGAGCAGTCGCTCGTGGTGGCGCTGCGCGGCAAAGGCGGGCGCAACAACCGCGGCCGCATCACGTCGCGCTATCGTGGCGGAGGCCACAAGCGCAACTACCGCATCATCGACTTCAAGCGCGACAAGGAAGGCATCGCCTCCCGCGTCGAGCGCCTCGAGTACGACCCGAACCGCACGGCGCACATCGCGCTGCTGTGCTACGCCGACGGCGACCTCGAGGCGATCCGCACGATGATGGAGCACCGCACGCCGTCTTCGGCCTCTCCGACGGAGGCGCGCACTGCGGGCTGCTGTGCGACGCCAGCATGCCCACCTTCCTGCTCACCCACTGGGTGCGGGATCGCCGGCGGGGCGAGCTCGATGCTCCGGAGGAATGTCCCGAACTCGTCGAGGATCGGTTCGAGAAGGGGGGAGTGGGCCGCCACCGCGATCTTGACGCGGCGATCGCAGCGCTGGCGGCGTCTCCCAGTTCCGATCTCATCCAGGTACAGCGGCTGAAGAAGCGCAAGCTCGTGCTCAATTTCAGCAACGTGGAATACATGTCCAGCGCCGCCCTGGGCAAGTTCATCACCCTGAACAAGAAGGTGCAGGCGGCGGGCGGCCGGCTGATCCTGTGCAACATCAGCCCGGCGATCTACGAGGTCTTCGAGATCACCAAGCTCGACAAGCTCTTCGTCATCAAAGGCGACGAGGAAGCCGCCATCCATGCCGCGTGCCACCAGATGTGCACTGCCGCCGATGATGGGAATGATGCGCCGTTGGCCGCTCCCAAGCGCATGCTCGACTTGCCCAGCCTCCACGGGCATGGAAACTTTCACACTCAGTTGCAGCGCGGGGCGCAATACGATGTGGGGTAAATCCATAGCGGGTCTCTTGGGCAGTCAAATTAGGATGTGGGCATGATTTCTTCCTTAAATGTATCGCTCAATCCGCTGATCGCTCTAACGAACAGCGTGCAAGACGCGCACAGCTCGTCGGTGCAGGCTGCTTTTGTTCCGCAAATCCGCCTGTATCAACACTGGCTAGCGCAACATCGTGGCCTGCGTTTCGCTAGTTATGAGGTTTTGTGGCAGTGGTCCGTGACGGATTTGGAAGGCTTTTGGCAATCGATTTGGGATTATTTCGAGCTTGAGTCGCCCACGCCGCACAGCGCTGTACTCTCGGATGACCGCATGCCGCAAGCCAAATGGTTTCCGGGAGCAAAGCTCAATTACGCCGCCCAAGTGCTGCGCCATGCCCAAGCTGCGGATGCCGCTGGCATGTCTGCCATCCACAGTGAAAATGAGTTGGGTCAGGCGCAGCAGATGAGCTGGTGCGAACTGCGCGATCAAGTGGCCTCGCTGGCGGTGAGCTTGCAAGAGATGGGCGTTCAGCCGGGGGATCGTGTGGCAGCGTATCTGCCGAATATTCCTGAGACGATTGTGGCCTGCTTGGCTTGCGTGAGCATTGGCGCGGTGTGGAGTGTGTGTGCGCCCGACATGGGCACGCCGGCGGTGCTCGATCGCTTCTCGCAAATTGAACCCAAAGTGTTGATTGCTGTGGACGGCGTGCATTACGCAGGCAAAGCGCTGGATCGTGCGTTGACGGTGGAGCAGTTGTGTGATGGCTTGCCCAGCGTGCAGCACGTGCTCGTTTTGCGAACACCATTTGGCTCGCCTATTACTATCAATTCAGGAGCACTCTGCGCATATTTTATGCCGGCTAGTGCCCGAAAAGGCTTAAAAATCGAGGCTTTTGAGCCGCTTGCATTGCCCTTTGACCATCCCCTGTGGATTGTGTATTCCAGCGGCACGACGGGGCTGCCCAAACCCATCGTGCATGGGCACGGCGGCATTTTGATGGCCTTGCTCGCACTCAAATGTTTGGGTAACGATATAGGTTGCAGTTACCACGCCAATTCCTGGGGCGAGCGCTACCACTGGTACAGCTCCACTGGCTGGGTGATGTGGAATGCGCAAATGGCCGGGCTGGCCACAGGCACCACGATTTGTATTTACGACGGCTCGCCCTCTGGCAGCAAAGATGCGCCCGATTGGACGGTGCTCTGGCGCTTTGTGGCGCGGCAGCAGTGTACTTTTTTCGGCGCAGGCGCGGCTTATTGGGGCAACTGCATGAAAGCGGGTGTATCGGCGCAGCACTTGCAAGCCCAGGGGCATGATCTGCGCCGCGTGCGGGCGCTGGGCTCGACGGGTTCGCCCTTACCCAGCGATGTGCAGCAATGGATGAGCAGCAGCTTTGCAGAAATCGGCACGCAGGATATTTTCATCGTCAACATCTCAGGCGGCACCGATTTTTGCGGCGCGTTCATCGGCAGCCATCGTGAGTTGGCGCAAGTGCCTGGCCAGATGCAATGCCGCTTGCTGGGCTGTGCGGTTCAGGCTTGGAATGAAGACGGTCAACCGGTGATCGGCGAAGTCGGTGAGCTGGTGTGTACGCAGCCGATTCCTTCGATGCCGCTGTATTTTTGGAACGATGAAGGCAACGCGCGCTACCTGTCGAGCTACTTCGATATGTATAGCACCACCAATGCGCAGGGCGACAAGCGTCGCGTGTGGCGGCATGGCGATTGGCTCAAAATTGGCGCAGACGGCGGCTGCATCATCTATGGCCGCTCGGATGCCACGATCAATCGCGCCGGCCTGCGCATGGGCACGAGCGAAATCTATTCAGCAGTGGAGGCGCTGCCCGAAGTGCTCGACAGCATGGTGGTGGATTTGGAATACCTCGGCAAAGAAAGCTTCATGCCGCTCTTTGTCGTGCTGCGTGAAGGGCTGAACTTAGACGCGGCGCTGACCGAAAAATCCACGCTGCCATCCGCCAACATCTCTCACCACGCTTCCTGCCCAACGCGATTGAACAAGTCGCCCAAATCCCCCGCACTTTAAGCGGCAAAAAGCAGGAGCTGCCCATCAAAAACTCATGCTGGGCCAACCGCTAGAAAAGGTCGTGAACAAAGATGCCATGGCAAACCCGGATTGCTTGGATTGGTATGTGCGATACGCTGAAAAGCATCTTCAAAAGACCGTTTGAAACCTTAGGAAACAGCATGAACACTCGCCGCCAAACTCTCGCAAAAACCGCAGCCCTCATCGCCGCTCCCGCGCTCGTGAGCCCTTGGGCGCGGGCGCAAGATAAATTTCCTTCGCGCCCGATTTCGCTGATCTGCCCTTGGCCGGCTGGCGGTGCATCGGATGCGGCGGTACGTGCGATAGGCGAGGCGATGGGGCGTGCCTTAGGTGGTAGTTCGGGTGGAGCAACGGTCACGGTGGACAACAAACCCGGCGCAGGCGGCACGCTCGGCGCAACCGCCATGCTCACAGCCAAGCCTGATGGCTACACGCTCACGCAATTGCCACTTGGCGTGTATCGCCTGCCGCACAT
Organism: Allobrachymonas sp.; assembly: GCA_012036375.1. Lineage (GTDB taxonomy): Bacteria > Pseudomonadota > Gammaproteobacteria > Burkholderiales > Burkholderiaceae_C > JANMDU01. Next base: position 3,437 of record JAAUOI010000049.1, read on the forward strand.
GCAAAAAATGGCTTTTCATCCGGTCAACGATCTCACCCACATCGCCTGCGTCACAGGCTACACCTTCGGCATTGCGGCTACTGCGGATGCGCCTTTCAAAACCATCAAAGAAATGGTTGCTTGGGCCAAAGCCAACCCCGGCAAACTCGATTACGGCCACACGGGCACTGGCACGACGCCGCATTTGGCTTTTGAAGAGTTCGCCGCCAAAGCAGGCTTTACCACCAACCCGATTCCCTACAAAGGCTCGGCTGAAATCTTGCAAGCCATCCTCGGCAACCAAATCCCCGTGATGAGCGGCACCACAGAATTCTTCCCGCATGTGCAATCGGGCAAGCTGCGCTATTTGGCCACGCTCGGGAGCCGCCGCACCAAAGCTTTTCCAGATGTGCCCACCGTGCGCGAAAGCGGCTGGGACACGATTTCTGAATCACCGTTTGGCATCGGCGGGCCCAAAGGCATGGATCCGGCAGTCGTCAAGCTCCTCGAAGGCACATTGCTCAAAGTGAGCCAAGATCCGAAAGTGCTCGAGGTATTCGATAAATTCCACCAACCCGTGATTTGGATGGACAGCGCCGAATACTCGCGTTACGCCGTGCGCACCTTCGCGCAAGAGCGTGCGACGATTGAGCGGCTGGGTTTGTTGCCGAAATCCTAGTCCATAGGCGCTCAAGACTCAGCGTTGAGCGCTCGCGCGTTGTGCCAAGCTTGTTGCCAAACCGATATAGCTGGCAGGTGTCATCGCGAGTAAACGCTGTTTGTCAACCGCTGGAATCTCTAGGCTTGCAATGAGCGCGTGCAACTCTTCTTTGCGTACGACTTTGCCGCGCGTGACTTCCTTGAGCTTTTCGTAAGCGCCCGCCACGTTGTAGCGGCGCATCACGGTTTGAATCGGCTCGGCCAACACTTCCCAGCTCGTATCCAAATCTGCTGCAAGCGCTTCTTCGTTCAACTCTAATTTGTTCAAGCCGACCAAGAGCGATTGATACGCGAGCACCGCATAACCCAGCGCCACGCCCATGTTGCGCAGCACGGTGGAATCAGTCAAATCGCGCTGCCAGCGGGAGACGGGCAGCTTCTCGGATAAATGTTTGAGCAGCGCATTGGCCAAGCCCAAATTGCCCTCGGCGTTTTCAAAATCAATCGGATTGACTTTGTGCGGCATGGTGGATGAACCAATCTCGCCCGCTTTGAGACGCTGCTTGAAATAGCCCAGCGAGATGTAGCCCCAAATGTCGCGGGCGAGGTCAATCAGGATCGTGTTGGCGCGCGCTGTTGCATCAAACAACTCGGCCATGTAATCGTGCGGTTCGATTTGAATGCTGTAGGGCTGAAACGTGAGTCCTAAATCTTGGTTGATCACGCGCTCAGAGAATACTTCCCAATTCACTTCTGGGTAAGCCGCAAGATGCGCGTTGTAATTGCCTACTGCGCCGTTCATCTTGGCTAAGAGTTTGACGCTGGCGATTTTTTCTCGCGCGGCAGATAGGCGCACCAACACATTCGCGATTTCTTTGCCCACTGTCGTTGGCGTGGCGGTTTGCCCATGCGTGCGGCTGAGCATGGGCACGGCGGCGTAGAGCTGCGTCATGTCGCGCAGCTTGGCGAGCACCGCATCGAGCGCGGGCAGCAGCACCTGCTCGCGCGAGGTTTTGAGCTGCAAGGCATGTGAGGTGTTGTTGATGTCTTCGCTGGTGCAGGCGAAATGCACGTATTCAGCCGCTGCTTCTAGCGCAGCATGGCCTTTGAATTGCGCCTTGATCCAATATTCCACCGCTTTGACATCGTGGTTGGTGGTTTTTCAATCTCTTTGATGCCTTGCGCATTGTCTTCGGAGAAATTCGCAACCAAGCTTTGCAAATAACTGCGTTCAGCCGCTGGCAAAGGTGCAAATTCTGGCAAACCGGCATCTGACAAGGCAATGAACCAAGCGACCTCCACTTGTACGCGACGATGCATATAGCCCAGCTCACTCATCAGGGGGCGCAAAGTGGCGAGCTTGTTGCCATAGCGACCATCCAGCGGCGAGAGGGCGTTGATCGGAGTCAGGGTGGAAGCGGCTGGCGGTGTTGTCATAGACCTTGATTGTAAAAGCCCTCAATTTTGTGGGTGTACACAGTCACTTTGGGGCGAGATTTTGTATCGAATTGCAGCACTAGTTTGCTCTATTTTTGATAGCTAGTAATTCATTATCAGCAATGATTTTGATGGCATTGCATCCAATCTGCATCTGCGTTGAATAGGGTAGAGTTGCATGTAAAAGTAACTATTTCGATGAAATAAATACTGAATAGTATTTATTTGATTGAATTGGTTTATAGTCTGCGCTCGGAACGCATTTTGTTTTCCGCACCATGACTTTTTTTAAGGAGTTCGTCATGAAAAAATCCCTCATTGCTTTGTGTTTGGGTCTCGGTATGTCGGTGGGTGCTTTTGCGCAGGACATCGTGGATGTGGCCGTGAAAGCTGGCAGCTTCAAAACTTTGGTGGCTGCCGTGCAAGCCGCAGGCTTGGTGGACACGCTCAAGGGACCTGGTCCTTTCACCGTGTTCGCGCCCAGTGATGAAGCCTTCGCCAAGATTCCCAAAGACAAGCTTGACGCTCTGATCAAAGACAAAGCAGCGCTGACCAAAGTGCTGACCTACCACGTCGTGCCCGGCAAAGTGATGGCTAAAGATGTGAAGGCTGGCAAGGTGAAAACCGTGCAAGGTCAAGAAGTGACACTGGCCACCACGGGTGGCGTGACGATTGATGGCGCAAAGGTTGTCGCAACAGATGTGGCTGCCAGCAATGGCGTGATTCACGTGATCGACACAGTCATCATGCCGAAATAAGCATCAGTGTGCAGGCGAGACTTTGCCAATCGCCTTTCTGGCCACACCTTGCAGGACAAGCCAGCCGATTACACATCTGGCTGGCTTTTTCTTTTCAGGCCAGGCGCTTTTGCGCATGCGTGGTGAGCGCCTGCGTCAACCCATCAAGCACTTCAGACTCCAAATTCCAGCAATGCCAATACAGTTGTACCGGCAAACTGAAAGCAGGCAGCAGATTGATCACCTGGCCCGCATCGATCAATGGTTGAGCCAACAATTGCGGCACCACGCTAACGCCCCATCCCTCGCATACCGCTCGCACCTGCGCCTCGGAACTTGGAACGAATAATTGCCGCAATGCGACTCGCTTGAGACCAAAAGCCTTGGCGATGAACTCGCTTTGCATGTCGTCTTTGCGATTGAAGGCCACAAATGGAAGATAGCGAAAGTTATGCGCTGACAAGCCATTTTTTAAGTCAAATCCGTCAATAGCCGGCATAGAATGTGCGCCAATTGCTATGTAATTCATAGCGCCTAATGGCATCACTTTGCAGCCTCGCAGTGCTTGCTTGAGCGTCGTCACGCAGCCCAGCACCTGGCCTTCGCGCAGCCATTCTTGCGTGAAGTCTTGATCATCGGTGATGATCTCCAGCGGCAAGCCTTGGCGCACCAAAGGCCCAAGGGCATCGAGTGCCCAAGTGGCGATACTGTCTGCATTGATGGCGATACTCACGCGCTCTTCCTCGCGAGCGCCTGAGCTGCTGGGCGCGAGATCTTTCAAATCGCGTTCCAAATCAGCCCGCAACAGGCGCATTTGTTTGGTGTGTTTGAGCAGCAATTGACCCGCTGAAGTCGCCTTGAGTGGACGGCTGCGCACGATCAGCACGGTACCCACCTGCGCCTCCAGCGAGCGCAGACGCTGCGAGACGGCAGACTGTGTGATCGACAAGCGCACCGCTGCGCGTTCAAAGCCGCCCTCCTCCACGATGGCAGCAAGGCACTCCAAGGCATCCGGGTCAAATGTGTTCATGGTGGCAGCGATTCATTAGAAATTATGATGAGAACGCGAAGAGTTTAATTTTGCTTTTATTTGAAGTCAAGTTCTGGCAACATGCAGATCATGAAAGTAGACGTATGAAAGTTGTGATTCTTGGCGCAGGCATTATTGGTGTGAGCACCGCATGGCATTTGCTGCAAAACGGCCATGAAGTGGTGCTCGTGGATCGGCAAAATGAGGCGGCGAGCGAGACCAGTTTTGCCAATGCGGCGCAAATCTCGGTGAGCTATTGCGAGCCTTGGGCCAATCGCGATGCGCCGCTCAAAGCGCTCAAGTGGATGTTTTCAGATGAAGCACCGCTTTTGTTTCGCCCGCAGTTTCCTTTTGGAGAGGGTTGGCATCAGTATGCATGGGGTATGCGATTTTTGGCCAACTGCAACGATGCGGCTTTTGAACGCAATGTGGCGCAGATCGTGGCGCTGGGCAGCTACAGCCATGCTGCCTTGCGTGAGGTGGTGGCGCAAACAGGCATTGAATATGAGCGTTTACAAAAAGGCATTGCGCATGTGTTCACCGATGAGCGGGCATTTGCAGCGGCCAACTCAGCAGCCCAGCTAATGGCTCGGCATGGCGTGGAGCGACAAGTGGTCAGCACGGGTGAGTTGTTGCGCATTGAGCCTGCGTTCTCTAGTTACCGCGACAAGATTGTGGGCGGCACCTACACCGCCAGCGATGAATCGGGCGATGCACGAACGTTCACACGCGAGCTGGCCAAGCGCTGTGCAGCGCAAGGTGCGCAGCTTTTGATGGGGCACGATGTGCAAACCTTGCTTACTTTGGCAGGCGGTGTGCAGGGCGTGCGTCTGTCTGCTCGCAGCTCGGGCTTGCAACATGATCTTCAAGCCGACGCTGTGGTCGTGGCTTGCGGCAGCTATTCCGCACCGCTCTTGCGTAGCGTGGGAGTAAATTTGCCGGTGTATCCCGGCAAGGGCTACAGCGTCACGCTGCCTCTTCTCAAGCCTGAGCGTGCGCCTTGGGTCTCTACGATTGACGACGAAAAGAAAATCGCCATCACGCGATTGGGCGATCAGCTTCGCGTGGCCGGCACGATAGAAGTGGGTGGCTTTGATCTGTCGCTGGATACCCCTTTGGCGCAAAAGCGCTGCGAAATGCTCTTGAAGCGCGTAGAAACTCTGCTTCCCGGCGTGGCGGATACGCGCACGCCTGCGCAAGGCGGCAATCCTCACTATTGGTGCGGCCTGCGCCCAGCCACGCCAACCAATATCCCTTTTATTGGCAAAACAAAAGTCAACAAACTTTGGGTGAACACCGGGCACGGCACGCTGGGCTGGACGCATGGGGCGGGTTCTGGCAAAGCGTTGGCAGAACTCATCTCAGGTCGCAAGCCCGATTTGGCTTTTCAATTCTTGTAGATGCCAGCGCACCGCCAGCCATAATGGCGCGTGGACAAATTCAAGCAAATCGAAACTTTTTGCTCTGTCGTTGCAAAAGGCAGTTTGACTGCGGCAGCGCTGGCCGAAGGCGTGGCAGCAGCCATCATCGGCAGGCGACTGGATGCATTGGAAGAGCGTCTTGGAGTGAAACTCATGGTGCGCACCACGCGTCGCATCTCGCTCACCCATGAAGGCAGCGCATTTTTAGAAGATTGCCAGCGCTTGCTGGCCGATTGGCAACAGGCTGAAGCCAGCGTGAGCGCAGGCGGAGTGAAAGCCAGCGGGCATTTGCGCGTCACTGCGCCCGCTGGCTTTGGTCGCCGGCATGTGGCACCGCTAGTGCCGCTGTTTCATCAGCAGCATCCTGATGTGAGCATTTCTCTGAATCTGTCGGATCGTGTGGTGGACATTGCGGCCGAGAGCTTTGATTGCGCGGTGCGGGTCGGGGATTTACCGGATTCTTCACTCGTGAGTGTGCGCTTGGCAGACAATCGGCGCTTGTGTGTAGCCAGTCCCGCCTATCTCAATCGAAAAGCTGCGCCCAAGCATCCGCATGAGTTGCATCAACATGATTGCCTGATGCTGTCATCCGACGCTTCGCAAACGCGCGGCTGGGCTTTTGTGGTGGATGGCAAACTAGAGCATCTGCGCCCAGGCGGGCCGCTCGATTGCTCGGATGGTCAGGTACTGCACGATTGGTGCTTGCAAGGCCAAGGCATTGCTTGGCGCAGCACATGGGAAGTGGCTCGCGAAATCGAGAGCGGTCAACTTGTGAAATTACTTGATGATTTTTCTGCGCCGCCGAACGGCATTTATGCCCTGTTTGCCCAGCGCAAGCATTTGCCGCTGCGGGTGCGTTTATGGGTCGATTTCTTAAAGCACCACTATGCACAAACCAATTATTGGAACAACCGTAACGCATGAATCCGAACCCGTAGTGCTAATTGCCTACAATCAGACATTAAAGCAAAATCTTACAAAAACATCTCTCTGGCACTTACACCTGCTGATCGCAGCCTCTGAGCGCCGGTTCTTGATCTATCTATGTTGAATGTTCAGCCTGACGTACTGCAACTGAGCCCGCACGAAATTGCCTTGTGGAGCGCATGCGTGGGTATTTACATCTCGTATGCCACTTTGAGCAGTTTTTATGCGGCCTATCACCGCAGTTTGCCCGCGTTGCAAACCTCGTTTTTTGTGCTGGTCGCCGGGGTGTTTGTAGTGATCAACAGTGGCTTGGCAGCACAACTGGGGCCTAAACTGCTGACAACACACATCAGCGTGCTGCTGCTGATCAGCGGGCCGTTGGCGGGGCTGGTGGCCTCCACAGGGTTACGCGCATTTTTGCGCGCGGAGCAGCGTGACAAAGTGATTGACCGTGGCATGCAAGTTGTCATGGGGGGCAATTTGGCGCTCTTGCTCTTGCTGTTATGGCCTCATCGTTTACAAGCTTTAGAGTATTCGGCTTTGGGTGTGAGCTTGTGTGCCTTGGGAGCATTTTGGCTCACCGTGCGTGCACGTCTGTTGGGGCAGCATTTGGCGCTGCCAATGGCGATAGCGACTGCTGCGATGGTGTTTGCCGTGCTGGGACTGTATGCGAATGCATTAGGTATATTGAGTAATTCACTTGGTTTGCAGGTTTTTACAGCGCTTTGTGCGGCGGTATATGTCGTGGTGTGCAGCCACACGCTGAGGCGCAGAAATGCCGAGTATTTGCGCATGCGTCGGGCATTGTCGATGAGCCGTGATAAAGATTTGGTGACGCAAACTTGGACCGGGGCTGCCTTGATTCGCTTGGTGGACGATGCAATTGCAAGAGCCAAACGCAACCGTAAAGAAATGGCGGTGATTTGCATTCAACTTACTAACGACTCACAGCTGCGCCAGCAGTTTGGAGCAAACGGCCAAGAGCAAGTGATTTATGCACTGTCTGCCCGCATTCGCCAAGTGGCCAATGCGGGTAACCATGCTGTTGGACGCTATGGCGATAATTCTTTTGTCGTGGTGGTAGATGCACTCAAACAAGCCAGCATGCTGCGCACTTTGGGCTTACGTTTGGCGGTGGCGGTACGCCGGCCTTTTGTGGTGAACCCGATGAGCAGTAGTCCAGTGGAGTTTCGCGCAGATGTAGGCGTGGGCGTGGCTCGAATTTCATTGGGGCGAGAGTTGGGCAAAAGAAAAAGAGCCAACGATACAGAGATGGGCGGATTCGATAGCTTTTCCGTGGCGCAAGATGCTTTGCATGAAGCAGCAGAACTGGCGATTGAGGCCCGAAATTTCCGCTCTTGCGCTGCCATCACTGATGCCTACACTCGCAAGACGGTGGCGCTGGAAGAGGCCAAATTCAAGTAGCACTCATCGTCGACCCATGCCCATACCAACAAAAAAGCCAGCCGGATAGGCTGGCTTTTTGATCGTGTCATTCTGCTCGGGAGCGCCGCCGCAGAATTTCTTGTAGTCTCCTCGCGCCCTCGATGCGGCCAAGCCGCACACAAGTGGTGCAAATGTACGCTATGGCGCAGGGCATGACATTCGGACTTTCCCCTGAGGGTAAACCCTAGGCGACGATAATATTCGCTGCCTCGCACAGTAAATGGGTCATGTCCCAAGGATAAATATCGTCGCCACTACATGTTGACGTGTTTGAGAGAGGCAACCCGACCGATCTTGGATTTGGGTTATGGGCTGACTCAGGTCGGCAAATACTCTTGACTCCAGCTCTCACTGACAACGCCTTGTTGCAGTAAGACAGCAATGTCGTGATCGCTTCTGCCCAAGGCTTGCAAAACGGCGCGTGTCGATGCACCGTATTTCTCGGCAGGATCAAGTGCGTAGATTTTGCTGAGCGAGGGTCGCACTGCAAAAGGGTCCAGTTGGGTCACGCGATGCCCGCTGGGGTGATCAGCGAATACTGAAAACGAGTAGCTGCCTTGTTCAATCCCCGGCTTGCCATCGGCAGCGCGGCAATGATTAGCACGAATATTTTCAATATTGTCGCAAACTGCCGCGCCGATATTGGCCGACTGAAGGCGTTGTACCCAGTCAATCGCTGTCGCTTGCAGGAAAGCTTTCTCAAGAAACTCTGCGCGTGCTCCTGAGGCTACGGCGGTGATACCCTGCAAGCCCTGCACCTGGCTGAAGCGAGGCAAATCCTCTTCCAATGCACTGAGCAACACAAATTGCTGAGATGCGCACTGATAAATGCGGGACAGCGCGTGATACCCCACCACTTGACGACCCGCTGGCTCATTGAATGGCTCACGAGCGGCATAGTCAAAGCAAAACGGAATCTGGGCAAGACCACTCAATGCAGACAGCGACGTACGTGGCCGTCCGCAGTGACCCGTCTTGAGCTTTTGGTACAGTGCGGCGGCAATACCCAAAGAGCCGCCAAATCCGCACATCACGTCAATCGTGCCAACGTGTGCATGCTCCTCCGGGGTGTCCATTGAGCCACCGAAGCGCGTCATGATGCCCGTGCTGGCTTGAACAAGATCATCGTAGCCTAGGTAGCCCGTGCGCGGGCCAGGCAGTGGGCCGCTGAAGCAATCGAGCTTGCAAAAGATGGCCTGGGGATTGAGCTTTTTCAGACTCTCAGCGTCCAAGCCCATCGACTGCACCTGCCGATCTGGCGCATTCCAAACCACCACATCACAGGCTTTGACCAACTCCTCAAGAATAGCGCGACCTTGCGGCTGAGAAATGTCGGTCAAGATGGATTGCTTGCCACGCATATGCGACATGCCAAAGATGACGGTGTTCCAACAATCGTAGAACGGCTTGGCCGGATCGAGCTTGATGACTTTCGCGCCAAAACGCGCCAGATAAGCCACGGAATGCGGGCCCGCAATCACATTGCACAGATCCAGCACACGAATTCCGTCAAGCCAGCCTTGGCGTTGATTTTTTTGTCTCACGCGCGGCAACTTGGTCTCAATTGCCGCCAGCGTATCCAATGCCTCTTGAAAACTGACCGCTTGCCGTGCGCGTGGTTGCACCATGTGCGCAGAACTTTCCTCTAGCCAGACCATGGGCCCGGGCTGGGTCATGATGCCTAGCTTGGGGTCATGCACCTGAACCATCAGGCCAGCAGCTTCAGCGTGATCATCATTGATCCACTCTTGCAACCAGCGGTGCGGCGTGCCTGGGAATTTGCCACGACCAAAGATACGTTCCCATTCTTGGGCGGTGCGCGTGAGAAAAACCTCTTTCATTCGCGCAGAGATACGATCAGCCCAAGACTTGGGCAGCGGATAAACACCCAGCGACACATCACTGCGCCATTGGTTGACCGGCAAATACGTGTCCTCTTCCTCACTCAAACCTTCGGCGACCAGCGCGTCATACAGGCCGAGGGTTTGCAGACAACGTTTGGCGTGGTGCTTGTGGCTCGGGCACACCACATAAAACATGCGCCCATCTTTGCAGCGATAGCTGCGGTAAAAAGGATCCAGTAAATCTTGGAGATCTTCATAAGACAGATCCATCGGGCAACCCTTCGGCTCGCCTGCGTTCAATCTCTTTCTCACGTTGCGTTTTGTAGCGCTCTGGGTAGTTGTCAATTTTGATGGAGTTGT
>JAAUOI010000050.1 GCA_012036375.1 Allobrachymonas sp.
GCAGCGCAAACCCGCCGATCCACGAGCGCGTGGCTTATCGCGCTTTAACAGACTCTCAATGCACGCGCCATATCAGCAAACTTGCAACGCTCATACAGGCTTGCAGCAACGCAGCACAAAGCGCGCTCACCAACGCTGGTCTGATCTGTCACGATGCCAAAGCAGAAGGCAAATATCTTTGGGTTCGTCATCCGCAATTTAACGACAGCGCAGCTTTAGCTGAACAATTGGAGCGCATGCAAATCAGTTTAGCGCCCGGTCGCATATTCCGCCCAGATGGTTTAGCAACCCCATGGTTTCGCCTCAACGTATCTTCACCCGTCAACTCTCTGATCAGAGCTTTACAGACAAGCTAAACGATAAGTCATTCAACCGATTGCTAAGCGCTTGGCTGTTAATTGATAGGCGTTTTAGCTTGCCATGCACCAGATAGCCAATCAAGTTATCTGCCGCCAAATTCGCCATCGCCTTGCGCGTGGGCACGCTGGCGCTGCCGATGTGGGGCGTGAGGACTACATTTTTAAGAGCAGTCAGCGCAGGATTGACGCGGGGCTCACCTTCAAATACATCCAAACCCGCGCCCAAGATTTTGTTGGCGGCCAAAGCCGCAGCCAAGGCGTTTTCATCAATCAAGCCGCCGCGTCCGATATTCACAATCGTCGAAGTGGGCTTCATGAGAGCAATTTCTGTTGCACCCACCGTGTGATGGTTCTCAGCTGAATAAGGCAACACCAAGACGATGTGATCCGCTTGGCGGAACAAGTCTTGTTTGCTCACATATCTCGCGTTGGCCTCTTGCTCAAGCTCAGGTGCCAGCCGAGAGCGGTTGTGATAGATCACGTTCATGCCAAAACCATGCGCGCCGCGCCTGGCCACAGCGCGGCCAATGCGACCCATGCCCAAGATGCCGAGCGTGCTGCCATGAATATCGCCACCGCAGAACATGTCGTAGCTCCACTTGTTCCACTGCCCTGCTCTCAAATAAGCCTCGCTCTCGCTCAAGCGCCGCGCCGTGGCCATTAGTAGCGTGAAGCCCATGTCAGCGGTCGTTTCCGTGAGCACATCGGGCGCATTGGTGGCCATCACGCCAGCGGCCGTCATGGCGGGCACATCGAAATTGTTGTAGCCCACGGCCATGTTGGCGCAGATTTTCAAGTCAGGGCAGGCTTTGAGCAGCGCTGCATCAATGCGCTCGCCGCCGGTGGTGAACACGCCCACCTTGCCTTGCAGCCTGCGAATGAATTCTTCGCGTGGCCAGATCGTGTCCTCTTGATTCGATTCCACCTCGAAATGCTCGCCCAATTTAGCCAGCACTTCTGGGAACACAGCGCGGGCGACGAGGATTGATTGTTGGGTCATTTTTTAAGCCTTTTGAGCCGTTAGCCGGCATAAAAACTGCGCGGAATGCTATGGAATTGATAGTCTATCAGCGGAACCAGATGAAGCTCATCACAATGAACAGCGGTATCAAAATACACACAGCCCAAACAATATAACCAAAGAAGCTCGGCATCTTCACGCCGCGATCTTCCACGATGGCTTTGACCATCAAGTTCGGCGCATTGCCGATGTAGGAATTCGCGCCCATGAACACGGCGCCTGCGGAAATCGCGGCCAAGGTAGGCGCGAGCGTAGTCATCAGCACTTGCGGGTCACCCCCTGCGAGATTGAAAAACACGAGGTAAGTTGGCGCGTTGTCGAGGAATGAACTGAGCAGGCCCGTCGCCCAAAAATAGGCCAGCGGGCTGGGTGTGCCGTCTGCGCGGGTCACGCTCGCCACAATCGCGCCAAACGGCCCATCGATACCCGCTTTGAGCATCGCAATCACAGGAATGATGGTGAGGAAAATGCCTGCAAACAACTTGGCGACCTCTTGCATTGGCCCCCAAGAGAATTGGTTCGCCTCATGCACAGAATTCGCTGTAATTTTGAGCGAGAGCACGGTCACTGCGATCAGCCCTAAATCGCGCACGATACCTTGCAAGCCCACTTCTGTGCCCATCACATCGAAGTTCACGCCCGGCTTCCAAATACCGCTCATCAGCACCAAGCCCATGATGCAGATCAGCAAGATGAAATTCGCTTGGCCATCGAAACCGATGCCTTTGGAGTCAGGCGTTGGGTCAAACTTCAAGACCTCTTCACGCTTGTGATAGTAGTAAGAATCCATCGCATAAAAAATCGCCAGCAGCGAGCCGACCATGAACAGCGTCTCGGGGAAGATGTATTTCACCGTCCAGAAAAAATCCACGCCTTTGAGGAAGCCCAGAAACAGCGGCGGATCGCCCAGCGGCGTGAGCGAGCCACCCGCATTGCTCACGATGAAGATGAAGAACACAAAGACATGCATTTTGTGCTGCCGATTGTCATTGGCGCGAATCAGCGGGCGAATCAGCAGCATCGAAGCACCCGTGGTGCCCATGAAGCTCGCCGCCACCGCGCCAATCGCCAAAATCGCCGTATTCAAGCCCGGGCTGCCGTGCAAATTACCTTTGATGTAAATCCCGCCTGAGACGGCAAACAGCGCGGTTAGCAAAATCACAAACGGAATGTATTCCGCCAGCAGCGCATGCACAAAGGCCGCACCCGCCGCGCCCGCACCAAACTTCACAGCAAACGGCACGAGAAACAGCAGCGCCCAAAACGCCGCTACCTTGCCAAAATGATGGTGCCAAAACTTAGGTGTCAGCAACGGGCACAGCGCGATGCACAGCAAAATCCCAGCGAACGGAATGCCCCACAGCGCGGTGAGTTGCTTGCCGTCAATGTCTGCGGCAAAGCTGCTGGTTGAGGCAAAAAGCAAGGCCAGCAAAGCCAGCAATTTCAGTCCACGATTTGATTCAGCGCCTGTTTCAGGTCGTAAGAGCACGGTCATGCAAAGTCTCCAAATATTCTGCCTAGGAAGCCTCTGAGCAAGTCTGCTTCGTCCGATTTGACTTGTTGAAAGGCTTCTTAGATTATGCCCAGCCGACCTTGGCTCTTCCTTGCGCTACGCTTGCGGGCGGCTGACATTGCAGTTTGCAAGCCATCACCCTTGCGTGATCGAAGTACTTAACTCACATCCGCAGGCGGTGCACCCCAGTTATTGCTTTCGCTTTGGCTGCCTTGAACCATGAAATAAATCAAAATCAAGATGCCAATGAAGGGGACGAAGCAAATCAGCAGCCACCAACCGCTTTTGCCAATGTCGTGCAAGCGGCGCACGCCGGCTGCGATGCCGGGGAGCAAGAGCGCCAAGGATGCAATCGTGCCGAGAATGGACAGGACAACGCTCAGGACGATGATGGTGATGAACTGAAACAAGAAAAACCACCAGTATTCTGAGCGGCTGGCGCGGCCGTCGAAATCGACGTATTTGGTCAAGCAGGTGACGACTGCGGTTTTGATGTCCATCTGAAACTCCTGTTGTGGTTTAAAAATCTTCGCTTGCATCGCCCTCTTCAGCGATGTGCCCTGATGCTAGCCAATATTCCGCTAATAAACAAGACGCTGGCGATCCATTGCGCGGCGCTTGGCCATTGGCCATCCCAAGCGAATGAATAAATCAGTGCAAAAATCGTCTCGCTCACGATCAGTTGGCCGCACAGGCTGGCGCTTAAATGTTGGCTGGCGATGTTCCACAGAATCGTGGCCAACCAAGCTGCGCCGATGCCTGTTGCTACCATTAGCGTAGCAGCCAGCGCAATATCCTTGCCGGCGAGAAGCTCTTTTGGCGTTGAACCAGCGGCTGCCCAGAGCAGCAATGCGCCCAAACCTGTGGCCACGCCGAGCCAATTGGCCCATTGCGTTGCGCTGACTTGCGTGTGTTTTTTCAGCCATGCGGCGTTGAGCAAACCGAAAGCCGTCCAGCAGGCCATCGAGGCGACTGAGAATGCAATGCCGCGCCAGAAATAGATTTGATCGCCGCTCGATAAGGTTTGCGAGCTGCCATGAGACGAAGTCATCATCAATGCCAAACCTGCGCCCGTGAGGATCAAGCCGGGGATCAGTGCCTTCCAAGACAAGCCCGCAGGCTTGCCCAAAATCATCATCCACAGCGGAATCGTGCCGATGATGAGGCTGGGCACTTCGGTGCCAGCATCGCGGATGCCATAGACGAGAAGTAGGTAGTAGCCCGTGAATCCTAAAAAGCTCATGAGCAGCGCAAACCGTGCCTGCGGCCAAGTTGGCCAAGTGCGATTCTTCGCGAGCAGCATCAAAGCGAACGCGAGCAAACCGTAAGAGACAAAGCGCCCCGCCGTGAAATCCACCGCGCCCACGCTGGGCACCATGCGCGGCGCAACGAATACAAGCCCCCACAACGCTCCTGCGGCGAGCCCTGCTCCGATGCCAAACCACATTTAATCGGCTGCCGAAAGTACGAGACGCAGGCTGAGAGCACCCATGACCGTTGCTGCCACGCGATCCACCGCCGTCTTCGCACGCAGGTAAAACGAGCGCGGACCGCTCGAAGAAAGTACGAGCACCGTGAGCGCATACCAACTGTTTCCATCACAAACACGCCAGCCATCACGAGCAGCGCAGCAATCAATGGAAACAGCGCGGGCAGCAAGGCTGCAAACACGCTGCCATACACGATGGCAGCTTTGGGATTGCTGATTTGCGTGAGCAGACCAAGGCGAAAAGAAGCCCACAAACTGACTTTCTCTGCTTTGACATCCTGCATTGCTACTTCAAGTGGTTGCGGCGCAGATTTCCAAATACTCCACGCCATCCACGCCAAATACAAGCCGACTACCACCTTCAACACCGAATACAGCAAAGGCACAGCGGTCAGCACAGCATGCAAGCCTGCTAAACACAGCCCAGCAATCAAGGTGGCGCCTAAGCCTAGCCCGAGCGATACAGCCAAACCATCTGCACGCGACCGCGCCACCGCCGTGCGCGCCGCCATCACAAAACTCGGCCCGGGGCTGATCACGCCGGCCACCAAAGCCAACAAAATCAAACCGACTGACATCAAATAACTTGGTAATTCCATTTACTAAACCCCAAATCCATCATCAGCCGCAATCACCGCCCCATTGATGAAATCACTCTCCCGCGAACACAGCATCACCAAAAGCGCATCCAAATCCGAAGCCTTGCCTACTCGCTTGCGCGGCAACATTTGCACCAACTTTTGGCCTTGTTCGGTTTGCCAGTGGTGGTGATTGATCTCGGTGTCGATATAGCCGGGGCAGATCGCGTTGACGTTGATGCCGTATTTGCCCCACTCCACCGCCATCGCTTTCGTCATGTGCACCACGGCAGCCTTGCTCATGCAATACACACCGATTTGCGGCAAGACCTTCAAGCCTGCCATGGAAGCGATATTCACGATGCGCCCGCCGGTATAAGTGCCGGGCGCTGCGCCTTTTGCGCGGGCGAGCATGCGTTTGCCCACCTCTTGCGCGACGAAGAATGAGCCGCGCGTATTCGTATTAAAAATAAAGTCGTAATCTTCTTCGCTCACATCGGTGATTTTTTGTGTGGTCGAGACGCCGGAGTTGTTGATCAAAATATCAATCGGGCCGACTTCTGTTTCCGCATGTGCCACGGCTGATTTGATGCTCACCGTATCGGTCACGTCCAGCGCCACCACATGGGCGCTGCCGCCTTCGGCTTCAATCTCAGCTCGCAATTCTTTGAGCTTGTCAACACGGCGGCTTGCCAGCACCACATCTGCGCCCGCCTTGGCAAGTGTTTTGGCGAATTGCGTGCCGAGGCCGCTGGAAGCGCCCGTCACCAACGCGACGCGGCCAGAGAGATCAAGTTCGTATGCCATTAGGGAGTCCTCTTTAATTGATAGCAGTCAATGTGAAGAATTGCAGAGCTTCGCGCCCTAAAATCTCATTCAATTCGATTCAACCATTATCAACGAGACTTCCCCCATGAACTCAGCAGAAATTCTTGCATCCCACGGTCCTCGCGAATCCATGGAATACGACGTAGTCATCGTCGGCGCTGGCCCCGGCGGGCTGGCCACGGCGATTCGCTTGAAGCAAAAAGCGGCAGAGACGGGTAAAGACATTTCAGTCGTCGTGATTGAAAAAGGCTCAGAGCCCGGCGCTCACATCCTCTCGGGCGCGATCATGGATCCAAGGGCTTTGACCGAGCTAATTCCCGACTGGAAAGAAAAAGGCGCACCGCTCAATCAAGAAGTGACCGACGACGCGATCATGTTTTTCAGCGAGAAGAACGCCGTGCGCGTGCCCGGCCTGTTCGTTCCACCGAATTTAGCGAATCATGGCAACTACATCATCAGCCTCTCCAATCTCGTGAAATGGATGGCGCAGCAGGCTGAAGCGCTTGGCGTAGAAATTTTCCCCGGCTTCTCGGCAGCAGAAGTTTTGTACAACGATGACGATTCGGTGAAGGGCGTTGCCACCGGCAATGTGGGCATCAGCAAGGAAGGCGAAGTCACTGGCGATTTCCAGCTGGGCATGGAATTGCTAGGCAAATACACGGTGTTTGCCGAAGGCGCACGCGGGCATTTGGGCAAGCAGCTCATTGCCAAATACAAATTGGACGAAGGCAAAGATCCGCAGAGTTTTGGCATCGGCATCAAAGAGCTGTGGGAAATTGACCCTGCCCGCCACCAGCCCGGCCTCGTACTGCACAGCGCTGGCTGGCCGATGGATTCCAACACCTATGGCGGCGCATTCCTCTATCACCTTGAAAACAACCAAGTCGCACTCGGCTTCGTCGTCGGCCTCAACTACGAGAACCCCTACCTTAGCCCGTTTGAAGAAATGCAGCGCTGGAAGACGCACCCCAATATTCGCTGGTATCTCGAAGGCGACGAGTCCAAAGGCATCAAAGCAGCCAAACGCATTGGCTACGGCGCACGCGCCATCAATTCGAGTGGCTTGCTCTCGCTTCCCAAAACCGTGTTCCCCGGCGGTGCGCTGATTGGCTGCAATGCGGGCTACCTCAACGTTGGCCGCATTAAAGGCAGCCATGCCGCGATTAAAACCGGCATGCTCGCCGCCGATGCCGCATTCGATGCAGTTCAAGCAGGCCGCCAGCATGATGAACTCGCCGCCTACCCAGAAGCCTTTGAGAAGAGCTGGCTCAAAGTTGAGTTGCACAAAGACCGCAACTTCAAAAACTGGTTCAAAAAAGGCCTCGGCCGTTGGCACGCTGATGAACGGCTTCGAGCAATTCGCCCTGCGCGGCCACATCCCGTGGACAATTCACCGCACCAAGGCCGATCACGAATGCTTGAAACCCGCCCGCGAATGCCAAGAGATCAAATACCCCAAGCCCGATGGCAAGCTCACGTTTGACCGCCTCTCCAGCGTCTTCATCAGCAACACGAATCACGCCGAAAACCAGCCTGCGCATTTAACGCTCAAAGACACCAGCGTGCCCGTCAATACCAATTTCATCACCTACGCCGGGCCTGAAGGCCGCTACTGCCCAGCTGGCGTGTATGAATACGTGCGCGATGATGCCGGCAAAGACCGCCTGCAAATCAACGCGCAAAACTGCGTGCACTGCAAAACCTGCGACATCAAAGACCCCACGCAAAACATCGTTTGGGTTACGCCCGAGGGCGGCGGCGGGCCGAATTACGTTGGCATGTAATTTCGTGATATTTTTCACAAAATTCAGGTGATTGAGGTTTATCCCTGTATTCACGGGAAGAAGCCACTTGTGACGTGCGCTAACATGGTCTCATGACTGCAGCCAACCTTTATCGACAACAGTGGGGTTTTGTGCATGCGCCGATTTGGTGTGTCGCATTGCTGGTATTTTTTGGGTTGTCTCTTCGCTGGATGCCTATGCCGAGCACTGAGTTAAGCATCAGCTCTGGAGGTGTCGGCGGGATGTACCACATTCATGCGCAAAACTATGTGCGCGTCATGAAGACCTTTGGCATTCAAGCCACGGCCGTCGAGTCTGCGGGTACGGGAGAAAACCTCAAGCGGCTCAAAGACCCCAGTGCAAATATACAAGTAGCCTTCGTCCAAGGCGGCTATGCCTTAAGTGAGGCCAACCAAACACTCAGTGCAGGTATTGAAACCATTGCGCAGGTGGATGTGGAACCAGTGTGGGTATTTTCTCGCTTCAAAGATGTGGATTCACTGCTGCGCTTGCAGGGTTCGCGCGTCGCGATTGGCCAAGCGGGTTCGGGCAGCCGCGCAGTAGCGGCGCGAATGTTTGAACAAGTGCGACTGGAATCCAAGGATTTGATTTTGTCTGAATCAGTGGATTTAGATACCGTGAAAGCTTTGCGCGAAGGGCGCATTGATGCGATGATCTTTGTTGCAGCACCTGAGGCACCAGTGGTGCAAGCGCTGCTGCAAAGCCCCAATGTGTATTTAGCCTCCCTCAAGCGCAGCGCTGCTTTGATTGAGCGCCTACCTTACCTTGATGCGCGTTTTGTAGCGGCGGGTAGTCTGAACGCTCAAACCAAGCAACCCACGCAGGACACTGCCCTGCTCACCACGCAGGCAAGTTTAGCGGTGCGCGAAGATGTTCATCCCATGGTCAAGCGGATTTTGGCAGCCACCGCACTTGAAATTCACAGCAGCGCGGGCGTGTTGCACAAGGCAGGCGAATTTCCACATCTCAAGCGGGTGGAGTTTCCCAGTTCCGCGCAGGCCAGGCAGGTGCTGCGCTCCGGACTACCTTGGCTGGAATCGAGCCTAGGCATCACTCTGGCGCAATGGGCATATCGCCTGCTGTTTATTGGAATTCCTCTGGTGTTGCTCGCTTATGCGTTGAGCCAACTCATTCCAGCCTATTTGCGTTGGCTGATGGAAGCTCAATCAATCGCTGGTATGGCGAGCTCAAATTCATTGAAAACGATCTGAAGACGCAAAAATCTGGCGGCCTAGAAATCGCTCGCTTTTGGAGTCAACTGCGGCAAATTGACGTGCAAGTCACGGCTTTTGCTGCGCCACGCTCTTATTTGCAGCGCATGTATTTGCTCAAACAGCACGTCAATTTCGTCAAAGCGAAGTTGCAAACTTCACATCAGCGCTAACGTGATTTCAACCCTCACAATTTTGCACGGCAAGCCCCTATGAAATTCGACATTTTGTTTCGAAGGCGCTGGTGGCTGATGTATGGCCCGATTCTGTTGGTGGCGGCTGTGCTGCTGTGGTTGTCTTACACACAGTGGCTGCCCCAGCCCCCACATCAAATCACCATCGCTGCCGGCCAGCCTGGGGATGGCTACACGCAAATTGCGCTGCGCTACCGCGAGCGCTTGGCGCAGGTGGGCATTGTTGCAGAGGTCACTACCAATGCCAGCTCCGATCTAGCGTTACAAGCGCTGCTAACCGAGCCGCCTCAGGCGCAACTGGCCCTGGTCAGCGGTCTGCATGCCAGAACGCATCTTGGTTCTGCGCAAGTGCCCAAGGGTGCAGTCCATGCAGTGCCCAACGCAGCCCCCGCACTGCAAGGTTTGGCCGTGATTGAGCGTGAACCTGTGTGGGTATTTTCGCGCACGCCGTTGATGACCAAGGTCTCAGAGCTTCGCAACATGCGTGTGGGCATTGCGGCCAAAGACCCTTTGGCCAAACAAGTGGCAGATTTACTGATTCAAAACGCCGGGCTCAAAAGCGCCGAAATTCTATGGATTGAAGTACCTAGAACGCAATTAGCGAATGATTTGATTGACGGCAAGATTGATGCAACGATTGTGCTGGCCAGTGCGCAAAGCGATGCGGTTCGCGTACTCACGCGAAGCCCCTTTATTCAAATCATTGGCCTAGAGCAAGTGGGCGATTTGACGCAGCGTGAATCTCGTTTGCGTCCTTTTGTGTTGCCACAAGGCGTGATTGAAATGCGAGGTGATATTCCATCGCGCGATCTGACCATGGTGGCCGCTGATCTGCATTGGTGATCCACGAAAGCATGCATCCCGCGCTGCAACGCACGCTGCTCGATGTAGCCAGCCAGTTGCATGAGACGGCGAGCTTCTTGCAGCGGCAAGGCGAGTTTCCGAGTATCACAGATGTGGATTTCCCTGCGTCTTTGGCGGCCTTGGCCACGCTGCGAGACGATAAGCCTTGGCTGGAGCAACTCTTGCCCTATGGCTGGGCGCAGCTTGCGCAGTGGTTATTCTTTGCTTGCCTGCCCATCTTGCTGCTGACATTTTTCGTGTTGGCTTGGATACCGTCTTGGTTTGAGTGGCGTATCAATGCACTGTTGCAAAATTTTTATGGCGAGCTGAAGTTTTTAGAAACTGAAATTGACCCTGTGGCCAGCGAGCGACCCATTGAGATCAAAGGTTTACTCCAGCGCATAGACGCGATTGACATGCAAGTCATGCAGCTGGATTTGCCCAATCACTATGCCCAACGCTGGTATACCTTGCGCAGCCATTTGGCTGACGCGCGTGAGCGCCTCTTGATGATGCGAGCGCGTTGAGCCAGTCCGAGCATTTTTGCGTGTAGAGTCTCATGCATGACTGCACGCAAAACTAACCCCACAAAAATCCCCTCATCCTCACAAGCTGCTGGGCGCATCGCCATCATTGGTTCAGGCTTAGCTGGCTTGACGGCTGCGCGCACACTGATGCAAGCAGGCTATGAGGTCACTGTGTTTGAAAAAAGCCGTGGTGTGGGCGGACGCATGTCCACGCGCCAGACCGAATTCGGCAGCTTTGACCATGGGGTGCAGTATTTCACCGTGCGCGATGATCGCTTTCGCACCCTGATGCAATGGGCACTTGCTGATGCGCCAGATTTGGCGCGGCCTTGGGCGCCAATGCCGTGCGCGTGCTGGATGCACAAGGCAACAAAGTGGAGTCAGCTTTGCCCAAGGCCGATCCACACTGGGTCGCGCAGCCAGGGATGAATGCGCTGCCGGCTACAATTTGGCAGCACCCTTGCTGCAAGCGGGGCGCTTGCACTTGAACACGCAGGTCTCGCATCTGTGGCACGATACGCAAAACAGTGGCATTTGATTTCTCACAATCCCACTAACACGCACGAAACTGAAAAAGAGCACGGCCCTTTTGATACCGTGCTGGTGGCCATTCCCAGCCCTCAGACGGTGGCCTTGTTTGAGGCCAGTGCTCGCCGTGCCATGCTCTCAAAAGATGAGCATTCAGCGCAGGTTTCACGCCGGCTAGATGCCGATTTTGCTTCAAAAATACGGTCTGTCACGGTTTCGCCCTGCTGGACACTGATGCTGGCCTTTCCGACTGCACAACCCATTCGAACCAATCAGCCCGTTCGCAGTTTTGGCCCGCAATGGAGCGCCGCCCGCTCTACGCATCACCGCATCGCTTGGCTTGCGCGTGAAAACTCCAAACCCGGCCGCTCCAATCTTGAGCGCTGGACCGTGCAAGCCAGCGCTGCCTGGAGCGCTGAACATTTAGAAGACGAGGCCAAGCGCGTGCAGGCCAAGCTCTTGAAAGCTTTTGCCGAAATCACCGGCATCCGCGCCGAACCCACGTATGCGCAGGTGCACCGCTGGCGCTACGCCAAAACTGCGCAAGCCTTGGGGCAATCGCATCTATGGAGCAAGAAGCTGCGTATTGGTGTGTGTGGCGACTGGTGCATTGGGCATCGGGTGGAGGATGCATTTGTGAGCGGCTTGGAATTGGCGTTGGCGGTGTGACACCGCTTGTGTTGTGAAAAAATTGCGCATTGTGACCTAAGTCACAGTGCCAGCCATCCTCAGTTTGGCAAGCCCTGTCAACCTCTTAAAATCATTTGGTTACAGGTAGATTTTCATGAATTCATTCGGTTACGACACTTTGCAGTCACCCGTTTCAAGGGTTGGGCAATCGGTCTGCTTGGGTTTTGGGTTTCGGCAGCGATGGCTCAGGTGTGCGCCATACCCGGTTTTTCTGGCCCCAACGCCACCCTGGCTGGCACGGTCAACACCTATTACGCTGGAAATGCACTCGGCTCATCGGGCACGACGGTCAATTTAGGCGCCACCGATACCCGCGGCTCCCTGACTGCTTTTGCTGTGGGCGATTTGCTACTCATCGTCCAAATGCAAGGCGCAACGCTCAATACGACTGACACTTTCACAATACGGCGACGGCCTAGGCGCGGCTTTTACTCGCCAAGATGCCACCGTGCCCACCCTGCCCGCACCGTCGCCTACCGTAGCCTACAACAGCGCGACCAATGCCAGCAATGGCTATGCAGGCGGTGTCACTTCCGCCACCGCTGGACGCTATGAATATGCCGTTGTCACGCAGGTGGTCTCTGCAAGCCAGCTGCGCGTACGCGGCAACGGCGGGGGTGGCGGTTTGATCAACAGTTACACCCAATCGACTGGAGCGAATCAAAATACTTATCAAGTCGTTCGTGTGCCGCAACTGTCCAGCGCAACCATCACCGGCGAGCTGACCGCCCCCGCTTGGAACGGCAGATCAGGAGGCGTGGTGGCGCTCGATGTGGCAGGAACCCTGACCTTAAATGCAGGCATCAATGTCTCTCAGCGCGGTTTTCGCGGAGGTGGCGTGCGCAATATCGGGGCGATCACCGCCCCCAGTTTGGTGGCTGGAGGGCCTTGTATTCCACGAACCTTGGCGGCATGAAGGGCGAAGGTATTGTTGGCACGCCAGCGCGCACCTACGACTCTTTCAACAATGTGCTCAATGCACTTGCTGCAACTGACGGCTACACCAATGGCGATGTGGGGCGTGGCGCACCCGGCAATGCTGGAGGAGGCGGCAATCAGCACAATGCAGGCGGTGGCGGTGGCGGCAATGGCGGCGCAGGCGGCAATGGTGGTGGCTCGTGGAATGCCAACACCAATGGCCAAAGCGGCTGGCAAACGGGCGGTTATGGCGGATTTCCGATCGCCACGGCATTTGGTGCGACGCGCCTATTTCTTGGCGGCGGCGGCGGCGCGGGTGATGTGGGTGGCAATGGCTCGACGGATCCACAAGGCTCTGGCGCCAATGGTGGCGGCATCATCATGGTGCGAGCAGGAGGAATCAGCGGTGCCGGAACGTTTCAAGCCAATGGAGGCAATGCGCCCAATACCGGTAGCACCGACTCAGCAGGCGGCGGCGGTGCGGGGGGAAGTATTTTGGTCACCGTGCAATCAGGCGGCGTGGGGGCCATCACCTTTCAAGCCAATGGCGGCACGGGCGGCTCCAACAGCATGGGGGCCGGCAATCCGGAGCAAGACGGCCCAGGCGGCGGCGGCGGCGGCGGCGTGGTTTACACGCCCGCTGGCAGCATTGGCGCAATCGCATCTGGCGCAAACGGCACAGTGACAACAGCTAACACGGCCCCCACTGACGCACCCAATTACTAT
>JAAUOI010000328.1 GCA_012036375.1 Allobrachymonas sp.
CCTGAGGTGGCAAAAATTTGTTTCACTTGGATGGCGGCAACATTCACAGCTATCGCAAGATGATCCATCACATGGATGAAGGCATTGGCTCTCTTGTGGATGCGCTGCGCAAGAGTGGGCAACTCGACAACACACTGATCGTCTTCACCAGTGACAACGGGGGAGAGCGTTTCTCAGACAACTGGCCACTGGTGGGCGGCAAGATGGATTTGACCGAAGGCGGCATCCGCGTGCCTTACATCGCGCATTGGCCCGCAGTGATCAAAGCAGGGCAAGTCAGTCAGCAGCAGTGCCTGACGATGGACTGGAGCGCCACGATGCTCGATTGCGCGGGCATCTCAGCGGCTGCGGGCTTTGCATGGGATGGTGTTTCGCTGCGCGGCGTGCTCAGCGGCCAGGCTGAGTTTGAGCGCAAGCTCTTTTGGCGCATGAAGCATCGCAACCAACGCGCCATGCGCTGGGGTGATTGGAAATACCTCAAAGTTGACGATCACGAATACCTGTTCAACATCCCCGCTGACGAACGAGAGCGCGCCAATCTCGCACAGCAGCAGCCGCAGCGATTGAGCGACATGCGTCAAGCCTGGCTCACTTGGGAGCAAGGTGTGCCGGAGATTTCGGCAGATGCGACCGTGAGTTTGGGCTATGGCTTGCCGAATATGCCGCAGCGTTGATTTTTAAGCGTTTTCGACCTCTAGCCAGCATAGAATATGCGCGAAATGCTATTGATTTAATAGTGAATCCAAACGCCACAACATCACTCCTCGCTTCACAAACCGTCGATTGGCAAGCGTCTTGGTGGCAGCCTTGGCGTAGTTTGATTGATCCGGTCTTGGCACTGCTGAGATCTGGACACAGCGTGCACGAGGCGTTGAACAGGCTGGCGCAGCAAGGCGCGGGTGATCGCGCGGATCAACGCAGCCATCAACACAGGCCTGCCGTGCGCTTCGTCCCGCAAACGCAATTGCGCAAGGCATGGCCTACGAAAGCTACATCTTCGACACACAAACTGTGCCCACGCGAGACAATTGGCACGATTTGTTCAACGGCTTGGCGTGGCTGCGCTTTCCTCGCACCAAAGCACGGCTCAATGCTTTGCAAGCGGCGCAGATAAGCCTTGCGGGTGTCCAGTCTTTACGTGGCGCGGTACGCGATGCGCTGACGCTGTTTGACGAGAACGCGGTGCTGCTCAGTCAAAGCTTGCATGCGCCGGTGATTGAGGCGCTCAAGAAGCGAGATTGGCAGGCAGCGTTTCAGACGCATCGAGATATCCTTGCTCTGCATCCCCCCGTGATATTTGGCCACGCGCTGCTTGAAAAGTTGCTCTCGCCTTACAAAGCTGTGACGGGGCATGTGTTTCCAGCAACCACGCCATGGGTGTTCACGGGTGCGCAGGATTGCGCGCAGCTTGATGCAGACCTTACAGCGCAGCTCTGTGAGGCCAGTCTATGCCCCAAACCTTTTGTGCCACTGCCGGTCTTGGGTGTGCCTGGCTGGTGGGCGGCGAATGAGGGGCTTGATTTCTACATGGACAGTACGGTCTTTCGCGCCCCGCGATCTTGAGTTTTGCCACTTCGGCCTTACCATACCCCCGCAAATGCTCACGAAAGCCCGCCTTCGCTGGCTAGAGCGTATTGAACTTTCATGAAACGTGTATTTTTGTTTCTCTTGACCAATATCGCCGTGATGGTGGTGCTGGGCATCGTGACCAGTATTTTTGGCCTCAATCGCTTCATGGGGCCCGGTGGCTTGAGCATCCCAACGCTGATGATGTATTCCCTCGTCGTGGGCTTCACGGGCGCGTTTATCTCCCTTCTCATCAGCAAGCCGATGGCCAAATTCAGCACGGGCGCGCGCGTGATCAGCTCGCCGCAAAACAGTGATGAGGCATGGATCGTGGCCACGGTGCAGAAGTTTGCCGACAAAGCCGGCATTGGCATGCCCGAAGTGGCGATTTATGAAGGCGAGCCCAATGCATTTGCCACCGGCGCGTTCAAAAACTCTGCGCTCGTGGCGGTCTCGACCGGCTTGCTACAAAGCATGACCAAAGAAGAAGTTGAGGCTGTGATCGGCCACGAAGTGGCGCACATTGCCAACGGCGATATGGTGACGATGACGCTGATCCAAGGCGTGATGAACACCTTCGTCGTCTTCCTCTCGCGTGTGATTGGCTATTTCGTCGACAAAGTCGTGCTGCGCAACACCGGCGACGGCCCGGGCATTGGCTACTACGCCACCACCATCGTGCTCGATATTTTGCTCAGCTTCCTCGCGCACATGATCGTCGCCTGGTTCAGCCGCCAGCGCGAGTTCCGCGCAGATGCCGGCGCAGCGCACTACATGGGTCAAAGCCGCAGCATGCAAAACGCCTTGGCTCGTTTGGGCGGTTTGCAACCTGGCGAACTCCCCAAGAGCGTCGCAGCCATGGGCATTGCCGGCGGTTTGGGTAAACTGTTTTCTACGCACCCGCCGATGGAAGAGCGCATTGCGCGTTTGCAAGCGTCTAAGATTTGATCATCTGAGACTGCGTCGCTCATGAACCCGCTTCGGCGGGTTTTTTGTTGATGAGCCGAAAGACTAAAAACCAAATGCCGGACGCGAAATTCGCGAAAAAGTCAGAAGAAAACTCAATGCAAAAGAAGAGCGAATACTGTCTTTTGTATTTTTTACGTCTTTCGCGTCACTTTCGCGAATTTCGCGTCCGGCTGTTTGTATGTTTTTGTCAATTCACAAAAATTGCCGTAATGCCTGCGCAGTCTCCGCCGCCAATTCCTCGGGAATAAAGTGCCCGCAAGCCAGTGCCTCGCCCGTCACTTGCGCACTGCACTGCGCTTGCCACAATTCCAGAGGCTTGAACAAACGTTGCACCACGCCGCGAGCGCCCCAGAGAAGATGCGTGTCGCAAGTGATTTTGCTGCCTAACTCGCGGCTTTCGCGGTCATGCTCTAAGTCGATGCCGGCGCTGGCACGGTAGTCTTCGCACATGGCGGCAATCGTCTCGGGCTGCTGAAAATGGCGTTCGTACTCCACCAGCGCTTGGGGCTCGATGAAGGAAGTGCCAGAGCCGCCCCAGCCGCCTAATTTGGCATGCAAATAGTCGCGCCAGCAGCCGGCAATCATCTTCTCGGGCAGCGGCGCAGGCTGGATCAAATGAAACCAGTGGTAGTAAGCCCGCGCAAACGCCATATCGGTGCGGTCGTACATATCCAGCGTGGGCGCAATGTCGATCAGGCAGAGCTTGGCGACGCGCTCGGGATGATCGAGCGCGAGCCGATGCGCCACTCTTGCACCTCGGTCATGGCCGCAGACGAAGGCTTGGCGCAGTTTCAAGTGATCGAGCACGGCCATCAGGTCGTGCGCCATCGCGCGCTTGCTCGCTTGGGTATGATCGCTAGAAGCAGGCAGTTTGCTCGAATCGCCATAGCCGCGCAGATCGGGCATGACGATAAAAAAAATCTTGCGTCAAGCTTAGCTTGCCACGCCGCTGCCACATCACATGACT
>JAAUOI010000329.1 GCA_012036375.1 Allobrachymonas sp.
GTTCGCGCGAGGACATGTAAATAAATGTGTTGCCATTCGCCTACATTGCTGCGCGTGTTTTTTTAAAAACAATACAAAAGTACTCTTTTTTCTTGCTGCTCTGAAATAAACCTGCGAAAATTGTCGCAAATAGGACATCTTTCCGTGTTTGTGGGGTAAGGCATGAAAACAAAAGCGCATCTAGAAGAGTACGCAGAGTCCGATTCTTTGATCCAAGCAGTACAACAAAAAGAATCTTTCGGTTTGCAGTTGCGAAAATTTAAACGCAAGGGCGTGGCTCTTGCACTCGGCATGACGTTTTTATTGGGTGCTGCTCAACAAGCCGTGGCCGCTTGTAATCTGAGTAACTTCAATGTGGGTTTGCAAAGCACGGGTACAGCACCTTTTTCTGGCGCTCCTGGTGTCAGAGGTGGTGACGACAACTCAGTGAGCGACAACATCGTTCGCACAAATGACACCTACGTCTACCGATTCAATTACAAAATCCCCGCAGGTCAATTAGAAGACAACATCACGTTCACATCACAACTACCACTCATTGGCGGTAAAAAAAGTCGCGATATGGGATGGGCTACCGCCGCAGTGTACTGGTCCTGGCAGCGTCGTGTCACCAGATGGCACTGAGCTGACTTGTAATATCGGTAGTAAAGATCAAACCAATGGTGGTGATTTGACAGCTGCGGTCTTGGCGCAAGTCAAGGCTACGATTTATGGCGCGAATGATCAAAACATCAACACTAACGTTTCGGTCACCACCGATCAATGTAACGTCAACCAAACCAACAGCCCGGCAGCAGCGCCAGCAGTGACCATTTCGGCTCGCCAGAAAGTTGATTTTCGCAAAGACGTGCTCTACACCCAACAATCCGGTTATCAATTCAGCCGCACTTCTGGTGGCCCAACAGAAGATGGTTACTTAGTGGCATGGTATGTTTACATGGATCAATTTGATCCAGCAGGTGCATCCAGCGAAGGGTGGCGAGGCCATCAATTCGCCAATTGTTTTTAATGATATTGCGAAAAACTTCCCACCGGGTTCAATTTGGTTCGATTGTTTCCGAGCGACTGGTGATGGACAAGGCAATATCGCCTGTCCGGCTCGCTATACACCCGTGACTGTGCCGATTGCTTCAGCGCCAGGATCGGCACTTAACCAGTCAACACCGCACAGCATCACCATTACCGCCAGACCAGGTGAAGAAAACGAGTTCATGGTGGCCGGTGGAAAAAACACCAACGTCGAGTTGAACCCTTTCACCTCTGCGCCACAACGCTTGGCCACATTCGCCGTGCGCTTTTGGGTGCCATTGAGCGCCATTCAAGACACGGCCAATCAAACCTCTTCAGGCCAGATTGATCTGAATAATCGCATTGACGACTTCACGGGCACGACGGTCAGTGGGCAGAGCCTAATTGATCAAGAAACCACGAACAATCAATTGACTAACACCGTGGTCGCCACCGTGCCGGGAAGCTATTACAAATACGTCGCCAGAAACTGGCTTGGCACGGTCTGGAATGCCAGCAACTTTGGTGGCGGCAACAGCAGTGATTACCAATTAGACGGTACGCAAAACTGGGGTGATTCAGGCACTGCTTTAGTCTACCCCGGGCAAGTCTTCTTCCCCCGCTTAGATTATTACAACCCATCTGCTTCGGCTACAAGCGCATCAGCGATCACCAGCCCTAGTAGCATTTTGTGCGAAAACTTTGACAACAACCAGGTCGAGTTGGCGGTATTGCCTGGCTCGGGCGGACACGCTGCAGGCTACTATTATTCACAGCCCTCACAAATCGCCTTTGGTGCACCAGGTAACGTGAGCGCAGCCTTTCCTTTGGGCTACAAGGTGCAGTATGGTGTGTCGTCCACAGGCAGTGGCAACCCAGGCCGTACAAGTCTCTGCGAAGACAGTGATGCCGAATGGTTTGATACGGTGACAGCGGCTGAAGCCGCTGGCAAAAAAGATCTGCTTAACAAAGTGCGCATGCTAGTGCCCCAGCTGGGCAGTGGACAAGCCACATATTTCACGATAGCCCAAAAAGTTCGCCCCGGCATTAACGGGACCTACTTGATTGACTACACTCCCTACAAGCTTGCGACAGTCAATGGTGGAAATTGGGTCAACAGCGGCTACCAGTCGGGCCCCAACGTGACGAGCCCCTTGGGTTCGGGCGACAACACGGGTTTATCTACAGGCAAACGCGTACAACTCACCACCTCTTTGGTGCGTGTGCTCAAAGATGCATCGATCAACAATCAATCCATCAGCACCACCACTGCTGGCGGTACAGTAACTTACAAGCTCACGCCCTCGTTGCAAAGTATCATCAGCGGCCTACCGCCTACTTTTGTGACTGTAGTTGATCGTTTACCTGCGCCTTTGGCCTACATTCAAGGATCATCTAACATCAATCCCGACAGCGTGCAAACCGATGCTGACGGCACAACGATAACTTGGACGCTCAACAACGTTACGCCTAACACCACGCTGCCTACGATTACCTTCGTGGCCTTCGTGCCAGAGACGATCACGCCCAACTCGAACGCCAGCCGCGCCTCATATTCCGCCACCGGCACGGCATGGGGAATGATGGCAAGGCGCGCAGCCAGCCCTTCGGCGTATTTGCAGGCCTGAAAGGCATTGAAGGTGGCCAGGCGTGGGCGATTCAAATTCTGGAAACAATTCGAGAGTAAACAGTACACCATGGCCAGCTGTGGTTCTTTGGCCAATAGTTGTTCGCAACTGCTCTTGGCAGCCTGAAATTGTTTGGCTTTGAATTGTTCGTTGGCGAGTTGCCAGAGTTCTGTGCTCACGTAAAGTTTCGCTTGATTCGGGAAAGGCGACACCATAAAGCAATTTACGCTAACGCGGAACGTTGTTCGGAACAATGAGATGCGCGGCCTATTACCGAAACAAGATTTTTCACGGTCAAAGTGCAGGGTTTAGCAAGATTTATGAACAGAATTTTCGGGCGATATCGCTCCGCTTTGAGAGGCTTGTAGCAACTTGCTAAATTACCTTGAAAAAGTGACAGTTAAAGCATTTACTCGGTATGCGCTTTAACAGTATATTCATCAGTCCAGTTTTTGAGCGGCCGGTCACACATTTAACCAGGGGATTTCATATGAAAATTAAGAAGCGCAATATGCGTCGGGCGACCGTCCGTCAGCAAATCGTGGCGGCCGTGTTGATGGGCTTGTCGGCCCAGGCAGCATTTGCAGGGGATACTTGCGATTTAAACGGCGGCGGCAATGGGGGCGCAACGTCCGGGTCACGCCGGCCCGGCATCCTGGTAGACGCGAGGCAGAGAGGAACCCCGACAGGAGGACGGCTCCATGATTCGGTGGATGAAGGTCTGGCTGGCGCTGACGGTAGTGGCGGGCGTGGAACTCGCGCCACGGTCGGTTCTCGCGCAGGAAACGGTGATAGTTGTCAGGCGCCCATTTCTCGGACAGGCTGAGCTTGTAAGGAAATTTGGGCAGCG
>JAAUOI010000051.1 GCA_012036375.1 Allobrachymonas sp.
GCAATACCAAGGCGTGATAAGACTGCTCCAATTACTCTTCGGCATTTGCCTCCGTCCGTGACGGATGGAGTTTGCTTTTTCGCATATGCCGATATTCCGCAAGAGATCATGGTTTAGATGCGGGAAGATCACAAAACCACAGCCGCATAGCAATTCATAAAAGAAAAACGCCAGCTAAAAAGCTGGCGTTTTAAGGTTGGTTGCGGAGGCTGGATTTGAACCAACGGCCTTTGGATTATGAGGCTACAGAATTTTAGTGAAGAACTTCACCAAAATTGGCTTTGTGAAGCATTTTGCCGAAATCGTAACGGCTGTATTTCTATAATAATCAACAACTTACATCGATCCTGATTGTGACTTGCTCTACAAGCGTTTTCCGAACAAGCGCGGAACTGTCACTTTTGCTCTCACAAACAAACTCGATTAAGCCCTCACTCAACCCACTCAATATGGCATTGTTCTTTCTATTGTGACCATTGGGTCTTAATCGCCAAGATGCCCACGCATAGCCAAGAGCACTGGCTCACTCATCATGCAAACACAACACTCGTATGGCCCGTGGGGCGCGTGCGGGTTGAGCGTTTGACGACGATTTGTACATCGCGCCCCAAGTTATTCAGGCATTCCAACATCTTGGCTTCACTGATGCCCCTGAACTGACCGCGCAGCAGGCCTGAGAGCTTAGGTTGAGGAATCCCCAAGATTTCAGCCGCTTGCGTTTGCGTCAGTTGCTTTTGACGAACAATTTCGCCGATTTTGCTGGCCAGATGCGCTTTGATTTGCATGTGCTCAGCATCTGGCATGCCCAGATCTGCATAGATGTTTCCAGAGCTTTTTTCAATCAATTCCATCGTTATTCTCCTTTCGAATCCGCAATCGCTGCTTTCAAGCGCTCGTGAATCAGTTCAATGTCTTGCTTTGATGTGGCAATGCCTTTGGTAGATTTTTTCTGAAAGCAATGCAACACATAGATCGCATTGGCCAGCTTCACCGTATAAACCGCTCGATAAGCATCGCCCATGTAGTCTTCCACAACTTCCAGAACACCTGCGCCACCGAACCCTTTCAAGGTCTTAGTCTGCTCATGCTTTTTCCCGTCTTGAGCCAAATGCAGAGCATAGCCAAATACGTCTTGCACATCATCGGGCATCCCAGCCAAGTCTTTCTTGGAGGTGGCCACCCAGTACAAGGGTTTTGGCATTTGATGTGTCATTGCCCAAATTATATCTATAAAGGAATAGCTGGACATGCTCTATCGTGATGCATTGTTGGAAACGGCCCTGGCACTTGCATCGCACAATCTCCGCCATGGTCATTCCAGTTTTATTGTTGCCCTTGTTGGTTTCAACATTCACATTCATCTTGGCGCTCGTATTCGTTTGGTACAGGCTGCGCGGGCGTTTTGAAGCCGCCGCTCAGCGTTTTGTGCGCGGCAGAGCATTCGCTACGGTTAATGACGATGAAATAGGTGCGATCACACGCACCACATTGATGCGAAAAAAGCCCGATTGGGTGTTGCGTGAAGTCTTGCGCCTCAAGGCATTGATGGGCAGACATGCTGGTTGCCGCAAAATCTCCATCACATTCAATCGTCTGCATGCGCCTCTATCGGTCGGTAAAACTTATGTTGCCGAGGTTATCCGAGCGCATCAGTATCTCTTGATGCAAATTAAACGGGAGCTACGCGACAAGACGCCCCTACCTGTTTCCGTTAACGCAGTCTGGGGCATGGATTTAACGTTGCTGAAGGACGAGCATCGAAAACATCATGTTTGTCTTGGCATTCTCGATCACGGCAGCAGAGTTTGCGCACGGCTTGCTGTGCTGACGAACAAACGAGCCTGGACAATCCTAGGACATTTTTGCTTGGCAATTGGCAAATTCGGCAAACCTAGCGCGATTCGTACCGACAATGAGATCGTCTTTCAGAGCTATGTGTTTAGGACGTTTCTCAAACTTACAGGTATTAAACGGCAAGTGATCCCGACTTGCTCGCCTTGGTGTACCGGTCGAATTGAAAAGTTCTTTGGCACGATCAAGCCGTGGCTTACAGCGGTAATCATTCCCAACAGCATGGCTTTACAAATGGCTTTGAACGAAGTGGCTTTGTTTTACAACCACTGCCGCGCTCACCAAAATCTTCAAGGACGGACGCCTGCTGAGGCATGGCGTGGATTAAGCATGGCGGATGTTGCGCAAACCAAGTCTCAAGCCACCACGATGCAAGCTCTTGACGGCACAATTGTTGGGTATCACTTTCGGCTTTGATGCGAAAACACTTTGCGTTTCGGGGTCCTGTCCGGCTGTTCGAAGGGATAGGTGTACATATTTTATTTTTCTGATGAAAACTTACACAATCACATCACGCACTGGCTAGCAAGTCGTTAAGTTTTGACGGTTTCAAGCTGGTGAATTCAAAAAACGAGCTTGCTATCACTACGAAAAAGTGTCGCGGACATTTGGACATGTCAGCGCACCATAAAAAACCGCCATTGTTGGCGGTTTTTTACTTTGACCTGCGGTGGTTCAGGTCGAAAACGATGAGCCGCAACCACAAGTCGTGGTTGCATTCGGGTTCTTAATCACAAATTGCGAACCTTGCAAATCTTCTTTGTAATCAATCTCTGCGCCCACAAGGTATTGATAGCTCATCGCATCAACCAAGAGCTGCACACCGTTTTTATGCAGCACGGTGTCGTCGTCATTGGTGATTTCGTCAAACGTGAAACCATATTGGAAGCCTGAGCAACCGCCGCCTTGCACGAACACACGCAATTTCAAATCCGGATTGCCTTCTTCGGCGATCAAATCCGCCACCTTCACCGCAGCACTCTCAGTAAAAATGATGGGCGATGGCATCTCGGTGACGATGTTTTCTGCAACTGCGCTCATAGCGACTCCAAAAATAGAACTTGACTGAAATACTAACCTATAGGCAAAAAGCTTGCTTGCAAGACCTAATTGACTGTTTTTAGCCGTTGTTCGCAGCCAGTTTAAGGGCTGGCTTGTCTGCCCCTTGCATCGGCATGAGCTGACCAGCAATCACCGCGCCTTGGTGCATCTCAAGCGCTTTGTAATGCACATCGCCTTCGATATGCGCCTTGGGCTGTAACTCTAGGAGTTCGTTGGCATAAACCGGGCCGTTCACGCGGCCATTGATGATGACGTGATCGGCATGGATCTCGCCACTCACATGCGCTGACTCGCTGATCACCAGCAGGCTGGGGTGATCTTCGTTTCACGAATGTCGCCCTGCACGATGCCATCAATGCGCAGGCCATCAGTGAATTTGAGATGGCCGCGAATTTCGCTACCAGCCGCAATTAGGCTGCGAATGGGGGGTTGTTTTTTCTTACCGAACATGATGCTCTCGTTTTCAAAAAAGAACGGCTATGGTTACAGCTTTAAAGTTTGCACCGCACGCGTTGCCGCGCCCTCGGTGACTTTGGCGGAGATCTGTTTTACCACGGTTTGGGGCGGGATGTCGATCACGTTTTCCACACGACTGTATTGCTTGACGCGCAGCGCCTGCGCCGCACCACCCGCCACCAAAGTCCACGGCTTGCCGCCAGCGCCCGTGCCCGGCAAGCCGCCTTGCAAGCCAGATATGGTGATTTCCATTTTGCCGCTGAACTCAGGCGCGTTCTTCGTGGGCTGAATCACCAGAACCTGCCACTTGAGCTGGCTGCCTGCATTGATGCTCTCAGCCTGTAGGCCGCGAATCGCAATGCCTTCATTGCTACCCGCCGGAATCAGTTTTTCAAAAAAACCGAGATCATCACGCAGAGCACGGTTTTCACTTTCAAGCTGCTTGATTTGCGCCACCAGCTTTTCTTGCGCAGCCTTCTCAGCGGTGAGCAAGCTGCCCGAGGTGTTGAGTATCGATTGCGCCTTGTTGCGCTCATCCCGCAGCTCAACCACTTCCGAGCGCAAACGCTGCAATTCTTCTTTTGCACCACCGTCCACACCCGTCAAATCTTTGCCCAACTCAAACGCCCACAAGCCAATCGCCGCGCAAAAGCCGAGCACCAAGGCAGCTAGGGCCCAACGAAAAGGCCAAGGCAGAGCCGAGCGAATCGCCATGCTGGGCGCGCTGATGGTGAGGCGGCGGCGGAGGAGTCGAAAACGCATACGGAAAGAGACTGTACTGCAAAAACAAAACCGCCTATTCTTTGCGAACAGGCGGTTTCATTTGAGCTGGTCGAAATGTTGAGAGCCGCGTAGCGAGAGGCTGTCAGGCTAGGCGCAAACCGCAGCAAGGCTGGACGCCTTGCGAGGATTTGCAACGACGCATGGCAGCCTCGCAGTAGCGGAAATCAAGCGTTTCGAGAATTGCTTACGACGGCGTGCACTACGCAGACCAACCTTCTTACGCTCAACTTCACGCGCATCGCGCGTCACGAAGCCGGCTTGGCTCAAGGCGGGCTTGAGCGTTGCATCGTAGTCGATCAAAGCGCGAGTGATGCCATGACGCGCTGCACCGGCTTGGCCGGATTCGCCACCACCGTGTACGTTGATTTGAATATCAAACGTCTCAGCGTGGTTTGTGAGCATCAGGGGTTGCTTGGCAATCATGATCGAGGTTTGACGGCCGAAATATTCAGCGATGTCTTTGCCATTGATCGAAATTTTGCCGGAGCCTTTTTTCAGAAACACGCGGGCGACGCTCGATTTGCGACGGCCGGTGCCATTGTTCCATTCACCAATCATAACGGCTCCTTAAATTTCAAGCGCTTTAGGCTGCTGGGCGCTGTGCGGATGCTCCGCGCCGGCATAGACCTTGAGCTTTTTGATCATGGCGTAGCCCAATGGGCCTTTTGGAAGCATGCCTTTGACGGCTTTTTCCAACGCGCGGCCGGGGTGCTTGGCCTGCATGTCTTTGAATTTGGTGGCATAAATGCCCCCAGGATGACCGCTGTGGCGGTAGTAAATCTTTTGATCGGCTTTGTTGCCGGTGACGCGGATTTTGTCTGCGTTCACAACGACGATGAAATCGCCGGTATCGACGTGAGGCGTATAAATGGCCTTGTGTTTGCCGCGTAAACGGAGAGCTGCTTCGCTGGCAATTCTTCCGAGAACCTTGTTGGTCGCGTCAATCACAAACCACTCGTGTACGACCTCAGCGGGTTTTGCGCTGAAAGTGCTCATGAGTTTTCTCTTTAAAAAGAAGGTTTGTCTGGCTCTTTTCCACGGTCGGCGCTCTTCTGTTGAGAGCCTCTTAGGTGGGGTATCAACTTACCGAGTACTGACCGCACCGCAGGGGCGGGCAATGAGGAGCTCGGTTCGTCATGTTCGTCGCGGAGCCAAGAAATCGCTGCGAAGCCCTCCATTATAAGCAAAATCAAGGACTTAGCGCAAATTCAACGCCGAGAAGCGTTACCATGCAGGCATGTTCTCCTACCGCCACGCCTTCCATGCCGGCAATCATGCCGATGTACTCAAACATCTCACTTTGATTGCAACACTGAAGTATTTGACCGATAAAGACTCAGCGCTCACGGTGATTGATACGCATGCGGGGGCGGGGCTTTATCGGCTCGATGGCGACATGGCGCGCACGAGTGCGGAGGCGACTCAGGGCGTGCAGAAACTGTTCTGGGCAGATTTTGAAGCAAAATCTGCCATTAGCCGGCAAAGAATCTGCGCAGAGTGCTATCAATACTGTAGCGCCTGCTTTGCAAGATTATCTGGACATGCTGGCCAGTTTTAACACCAACGCCACAGGTGAGCGCGTCTATCCCGGCTCGCCGCTCATCATGCATCGCTTGCTGCGCCCGGAGGCCGATAAGCTTAAATTGTTTGAACTGCACCCGACCGATTACCGCAGCTTGAGCGGCCATGTGAAGCAGCTCGGCGCGGGGCGGATGGTGTCGGTGGACTGCGCCAACGGCTTTGAAAAGCTCAAGACTTTGCTGCCGCCGCCCAATAAACGCGCCTTGGTGCTGATGGATCCAAGCTACGAAATGAAGAGCGATTACGCACAAGTGAGCGCCTGCATACAAGAGGCTTTGCTGCGTTTTCCCACGGGCTGCTATGCGGTGTGGTATCCGATCATTCCGCGCCCTGAGGCGCATAGTTTGCCCAAAAAGCTTAAAACAATGGCCACACAGGCCAAAAAGCCCATGCTTACCGTCACGCTCAACATTGGCCAAGAACCGCCGAAACACGTTACCGGCGAAAAGCCCAGCAAGCTGGTGGGCTTGAGAGCCAGCGGCATGTGCATCATCAACCCGCCGCATACATTGCGCGCCGCACTCGCACTGGCTCTGCCCCAGCTCGTGGACAAGCTCGGGCGCGGACGGGGCAAAGGATTTACCTTGACCTGAAGCCGGGGCTTTTCATTTCCCAACCGAGCGGTTGGGAAATAGGTATACTGCAAGCAATCCCCAATTTTTCGGAGTTGCCGCGATGTACACCCAAGCACTTGATCTTCCGCAAACGGCTGAACCTCAGGCCAAATTAAAGGCCGTTGCCACACCGCTTTCTGAGCGAGAGCAGGCTTTGCAAACTGCGTTTGACGCAAAAATTGATGCCGACGGCAAGATTGAGCCGCAAGACTGGATGCCTTCGGCTTATCGCAAAACCTTGGTGCGCCAAATCAGCCAGCATGCGCACAGCGAGATCATCGGCATGCAGCCGGAGGGCAATTGGATTTCTCGCGCACCTTCGCTCAAACGCAAGGCGATTTTGCTGGCCAAGGTGCAGGATGAAGGCGGCCACGGGCTCTATCTGTATTCTGCTGGCGAGACGCTGGGCACATCGCGCGATGAAATGCTCGATGCGCTGCACACCGGCAAGGCCAAATACAGCTCGATCTTCAATTACCCCACGCTCACTTGGGCAGACACCGGCGTGATCGGCTGGCTGGTGGATGGCGCGGCCATCATGAATCAAGTGCCGATTTGCCGCTGCTCCTATGGCCCGTATGCACGCGCGATGATCCGCATTTGCAAGGAAGAAAGCTTCCATCAGCGCCAAGGCTACGAAAGCCTCATTCAGCTCATGAAGGGCACGCAGGCGCAGCGCGAGATGGTGCAAGACGCGGTGAACCGCTGGTGGTGGCCATCGATTGCGATGTTTGGCCCGCCGGATGCGAATTCGCCCAACAGCGAGCAAAGCATGCGCTGGGGCATCAAGCGGCTGTCGAACGACGATCTGCGGCAAAAGTTTATTGATGCGACGGTGAAGCAAGCTGAAATTTTGGGCGTGACACTGCCCGATCCCGATTTGAAGTGGAACGAAGCGCGGCAGTCCTATGACTATGGCCAGATCGACTGGGATGATTTCTGGAATGTCGTCAACGGCAACGGGCCTTGCAACAAAGAGCGCTTGGCCACGCGAGTGAATGCACACGAGAATGGCGCTTGGGTGCGCGAGGCGGCTTTGGCTTATGCGGCGAAGCAGCAGGCTCGGGCTTTGGCAAAGGCGGCTTGAAGCTCGACTGTCTAGGTAACGCAAAAAGCGCAAAAATTACGCGAAAAACGCGAAAAAATGCATCGTTTTTTCGTTCTACACAACCACTTAACCACCGCTTTGTAAATTTTTATTCTCTTCTTTCGCGCTTTTCGCGTACTTTTTGCGTTTTTCGCGTTACCTAGTCTCAGCACAACATGACACCACAAGAACTCCCCCTCTTCGAAGTCTTCATCCGCTCCAAGCAAGGCTTGGAGCACAAGCATTGCGGCAGCTTGCATGCGTCTGATTCGCAGCAGGCCTTGCAAATGGCACGCGATGTTTATACGCGGCGCATGGAAGGCGTGAGCATTTGGGTGATTCCCTCGAACCAAATCACTGCCAGCCAGCCTGACGACAAAGCTGAACTGTTTGAGCCGGCGAGCGACAAGATTTATCGCCATCCTACTTTTTACGACATTCCCGATGAAGTAGGACACATGTGATGAGTGCAGATTACATCCTCCACCTCGCCGACAACGCACTCATCCACGGCCAGCGCATCGCTGAATGGTGCGGCCACGGGCCGGTGCTTGAAGAAGATATTGCGATGGCCAATATTGGCCTCGATTGCGTTGGGCAAGCGCGCATGCTTTATCAACATGCCGCAACCTTGATTGGGGATGATGCAACAGAAGATTCACTCGCGTACTTCCGTAACGCACAAGACTTCCGCAATTACACGCTCCTAGAATTGCCGCACCAAACCGCTCACGCGCCATCCACAAAAGTTCCGCGCGATTACAGCATCACGATCACACGCAATTTCCTCTACAGCACGCTCATGAGCCTCGCTTGGCCTGCGCTGCAAACATCGAAAGATGAGCAGCTCGCAGCCATCGCCGCCAAATCCAGCAAAGAAGTGCGCTATCACCTGCGCCACGCCACCGATTGGATGCTGCGCTTGGGCGATGGCACGCCGCTGTCGCACGACAAGATGCAATCCGCGCTCGACTATTTGATGCCTTATACGCAAGAGCTGTTTACCACTGCCGCCTTCGAGCAAGAGGCTGAGCAAAGCGGCATCGGTATTTCAGTTGCTGCATTGAGAGACGAATGGCAAAGCCGAGTGGCCACGGTTATCACGCAAGCTACGCTGCAAATGAGCCCCGCAACCGGCCATCTCACGCGCGGCAAAGAAGGCCAGCATTCAGAGCACCTGAGCTATTTACTTGCAGAAATGCAAAGCCTCGCTCGCGAGCATCCCGGAGCGGTGTGGTGATTTCGCCAGAGAAGCTAGGCGGCATCGTGGAGCGCGCCCGTGTGCTCGCCGCGAGCGTGCCCGATCCTGAAATCCCGGTGATCACGCTGGAGGATTTAGGCATCTTGCGCGATGTGCAAGCTGTGCCGTTTGGCGAGCCGAATGCAGAGGGTCAGCAAGGCTATATCATCGAAATCACCATCACGCCAACGTATAGCGGCTGCCCCGCGATGGATCAAATTCGTGATGACATCTTGACCGAGATGGACGCGGAAGACATCCCCGCTCGCATCAAAACCAGCCTCTCCCCAGCGTGGACGACCGATTGGATGAGCGAGGCTGGCAAACGCAAGTTGCGCGAGTATGGCATTGCGCCACCGATGCATCTGAGCACTGAACACAAGACAACACAAGTGATTCAATTTACTCCTAAAGTAGGAGCATTCAGCGCATATTCTATGCCGGCTAGTGGCCAATTCGGCTTAAAAAACGTGCCCTGCCCGCATTGCGGCAGCAGCAACACCACCGAAACCAGCCATTTCGCCTCCACCGCCTGCAAAGCGCTTTATAAATGCCTCGACTGCTTGGAACCGTTTGATTATTTCAAGCCGTATTGATACGCAAAACATCCACAACATGGCCGTTCAGTTCCACCCCCTCATCGTCAAATGCATCGACGCCCTCACTCTAGACGCCGCGCAGATCACCTTCGACGTTCCTCCCGATTTGCGCGATGCCTTTGAATTCAAAAGCGGTCAGTTCCTCACGCTGCGCGCAATGATCGGTGGCGAGTCCGTGCGCCGCAGTTATTCGATTTGCTCTACGCCCGCGTTGCTTGAGGCGCGCCAAGAAATCAGCGTGGGCATCAAGCGCGTTGAAGGCGGCGTGTTCAGCACATGGGCGACCGCGCAATTGCAAGTGGGCGACGAAATAGATGTGATGCCGCCCGATGGCCGCTTCGTCGTTAAGAAACCCGCTGCTGCGATGCGCCTCGGAATCGTGGCAGGAAGCGGCATCACGCCCATCTTGTCGATTGCCGCGCACACACTCGCCGCCGAGCCCAGCAGCCGCTTCACCTTGGTCTATGGCAACCAGCGCACGCAAACCATCATGTTTGGCGAAGCCCTGCAAGATCTCAAAGACCGCTACCCTGGCCGCTTACAGCTCATTCACATCCTCTCGCGCCAAGCCACAGAATTGCCGCTCAACCATGGCCGTATTGATGCGCAAAAAGTCGCCCAACTCATGCCCAAAGACGGTCAGCGGCTTATCGAACCGAGCGGCATTGATGAAGTCTTCATCTGCGGGCCAGAAGCCATGATCGAAGCTGTCGAACCCGCGCTTCAAAGCGCAGGCCTTGCCAAAGAACGTATTCATAGCGAGCGCTTCATCTCCACGCATACTACAAAATGCATAGCACCCCGCGCAAGTAATACGCCGTCCAGTAGTCAAAAAAGCTTCAAATACAAGCTAGAAGTTCAGCTTGATGGCAAATCGCATCACATGGGCATGAACGATGAAGACAACGTGCTCGACACCGCCCTCGCTGAAGGCCTAGACCTGCCCTACGCCTGCAAAGGCGGCGTCTGCTGCACCTGCCGCGCCAAAGTGGTTGAAGGCAAAGTGAGCATGGATAAAAACTACACGCTCGAACAATGGGAAATCACACAAGGCTTCGTGCTCACCTGCCAAGCCCGCTGCCAGACCGAGCGCGTGGTCGTGAGCTTTGATGAGCGCTGAACTTCAGTGATTCAGCTTGCGCATAAAGGCGTGAAAAGCCTTGCGCTTGTAGCAGTGAGTCGCCTTGCCATGCATCATGACTATTCAATGACAGGGCTGACACGCCAGCGTCACACGCAACTTTTATCTTACGGGTCGGAACAGCGCATGCAGTTCATGCGCACCAATCGCTCACTGAGCAACCAATCCATTAATAGGAAGCTAACGATGTCTTACATCACCGATCTCGCGCGCGATGCGCATGCTGCACAACACCACACGACCGCCACTCGCGCCATCCCCGGGCAGATGCTCGATGATGTGATTCGCAGCATGCCACTGGCTCGCCGCACCATGCTGCGCGGTGGCTTTGGTGCTGGCTTAGGCGCACTTTTTGGCTCAATGAGCCTCGTCGCTTGCGGCGGTAGCGATGCAGTGTTGCCCCCCGAAGTGGCTCAAGCAGCAGAAAGTTTTGCGGTATCGTTCCAAAAAATTGCAGCCACTACAACAGACAGCGTCAGCGTACCAGCAGGCTACACCATGGAGGTATTGTTCAGTGCAGGCGATGCAGTAGAGCCCAACTCAGTGGCCTACGCGGGCACACCACTTGGCTCAGTCGATACCGAAAAATTTGCTGGCGGCAACCACGATGGCATGATCTTTTTTGTATTGCCTGGCATTGATGGCAACAAACGCGGTTTGCTCGCCATCAACCACGAAGCGCCCGATGCTGGCATCTTGGGCATCACCGGTTACAACCCCGCCACGGCCACCGCCGAGCAAAAGAAAATCATTCTCTCCAGCGTCGGCGTATCGATCATTGAAGTGCAAGAAGTCGCAGGCAAGTGGACGGTGGTCAAAAACTCGGTC
Source organism: Allobrachymonas sp. (assembly GCA_012036375.1). Lineage (GTDB taxonomy): Bacteria > Pseudomonadota > Gammaproteobacteria > Burkholderiales > Burkholderiaceae_C > JANMDU01. The sequence goes on from JAAUOI010000051.1 coordinate 11,243, forward strand.
TACAACAAACGCTACACTGGTAATAGCAACTACCGTGTCAGCGGCCCTGCAGCAGCCGTGGTGGGTTCGACCGTCATCGGCACACTGAACAACTGCGCCAGTGGCGAAACCCCTTGGGGCACTTACCTCACCTGCGAAGAAACCACCGACAACTATCTCGACCCCGCACAACCCCCCAATGGCTACGGCTGGGTGGTCGAGATTGATCCCCAAAACCAACTGGCTGGCATGCCTGTGAAGCGCACCGCACTGGGCCGATTCGACCACGAGAACACGGCCTACATGCTAGACAGCGCCAACAATCTGGCCATTTACATGGGCGACGACAGCACACCAGGTTGCATTTACAAATTCGTACCCAGTGCCAAATTCACCCCGGACAATCGCGCTGCGAACACCAATCTGCTGGACACAGGCACGCTCTACGTGGCCAAGTTCAATGCCAATGGCACAGGCGAATGGCGTGCATTGGTGCAGGGGCAAAATGGCCTCGTCGCGGGTGCGCAAGATCCCGGCGTGACCACACAAAGCCTGATACCGCCTGCTGCCGTTACGGTGAACTTCAATACCCAAGCTGACGTATTGATTGAAACCAAAGCAGCTGCGCGTGTAGCTGGTGGAACGCTGATGGATCGCCCAGAATGGATCACGGTGGGGCCAGACAAAAGAATTTATGTGACTTGCACCAACAACAGTGGCCGCGCCGTCACAGACACCGCCAATCCACGCACAGCCAACCGCCAAGGCCACATCATCCGCTGGAGCGAGACGGGCAACTCACCCACCGCTACCACCTTTAATTGGGAAATTTTCTTGCTCGCCGGCGATCCACGCTTGTCGGCGGTCACCGAAAAAGGCAACATCAACGGCGACACCTTCTCCAGCCCAGACGGCATTGCCGTGGATCCCAAAGGCCGCCTGTGGGTGCAAACAGATGCCGGCACCAGCTCCACTACCACCAATACATATGGCAACAATGCCATGTACTACCTAGATCAGAGCACCAAGGAGTCCAAGCGCTTCTTGGTGGGACCCAATGGCTGCGAGATCACCGGTTTGGCCTACACGCCCGATCTCAAAACCTTCTTTATCAACATCCAGCACCCCAATGGAACTTGGCCTTCCAATCTTCAAGGCAACACCTATCCAGCGCGCTCTTCTACGATCGTGGTGCGCCGTGCCGATGGGAAACCTGTCGGGGCTTAAGCCTCGATCGGGACTCTGATTGGGAGTGGATTCACGCTGCGCCCTCAAGGCATCCTATTTAAGGATGCCTTGAGGGGAGTCACCATGAATGACCTTGCACCTTTTGTGCAGCTTGGGGCTTTGGGCTGAGCTAACGCAGCGCTGTCAGGATTATTTAGCCACGCCTGTGACTTCAATCGTCACACGGCGATCAGGCTGCAAGCAAGCAATGAGCTGGGTGCGGGGCAATTTATCGCTGCAATTTTGCGTCACGGGTTCGCGCTCGCCTTTGCCGATCGCATCAGATTTGGCAGCTTTCACGCCCAGCGAGCCAAGATACTCCAAAACCGTGGCAGCACGGCGCTGTGAGAGCGGGTCGTTGTATGTGTCTTTGCCCAAACGATCTGTGTGACCCGCAATACTCAAAGTCGCAATGGATTGGTAGGACTTCAAACGATTGGCCACAGCGGCAAGGCGCTCTTTGCCGCCCGGTAGCATTTCATCACGGCCTGATTTGTCAAATTTGAACAGCGTATCAGCCAAAATCACAAAGGTTTCTTTGGTGACTTCACGCACCACAGGTGCGGCTGGCGCGGCAGCTACACTGCGGGCGCGGCAGGCAAAGGCGCTGGGTTTGCTGACGAGCGACATCTCTGGCCGGCACTTCGATATCTCATTGGAAAATGTCGCCCTGAGAGAATTTTGGAG
>JAAUOI010000330.1 GCA_012036375.1 Allobrachymonas sp.
TTCAATTATCTTTCGGGGGAAAACTGTTCAAAGTCATCGAACCACCTCTGCTTGGGCTAACAAGATTTGGTTTAACACGCTTTGCATCAATTGCGCCACGCCCGTGCCGTCTCCACTGAGCAGCCCGGGCAGCAGTGCCTCATCTACGGTAATATCAATTCCAGCCATCGCTCTTTCTCCTTCTTTGGTTGACAAGATCAGTCTCGATAACTCGATTCTGTCGAACTCGGAAGGTGGCGGTGGCTACCCAATAATTTGCAGCAGATTAGGGACTTAATCTACAGCTTCCATTGATTACCAAGCATTGGAGCTTCACGTACCGGCCAAGCGGGGCACAGCATTTGCACCACTTCCATCAAACTCAGCCATTCAACAAAGGGATCACCCGCTCCAAGCTCACACCAAAAAGGTACACCAGCTTCGCGTACCAGTACAGCGCCAGCATCGTTGGGCACATGAAAGCTGGCAGGTGCAATTTTGTTTTGTTGCAAGGGAATCAGTTAACGAGTTCATGGAGCAAGTCCTGCTGATTGAAGAGCGCAAAATATTCAAGCAATTGCGTTAAGTCCAGCGACGCTCGGTGTATTTTGACCAGCGCACGAATATCGTCCAAATCACGCGTTCGCGTGGAATCGTTGGCATAGCCTTGCAACTTGAACCCGATTAGCCCTTCGACGCTCACGACACGCAAACGACCCATAGGCGTATCGCGTTCGGCGGCCTGCGCGAGGAGGCGACGAGCTAAAGGGCGATGGGCGTAAAGAAAATCTAATCCTTCTGTGCCCCGCACATAGTTGGCAGCATCCTGGCTGCGATAAATGCACTGATAGCCCAAATTCAACAGCGCCTCATGCACCTTATCCGCATCTTCGGCTTCTAACAAAAAATCGACATCTTTTGTGGCTCGCACCACCTTATGCGCTACTACCGCCAAACCACCAATCAATGCTGGCTTTATGTCGGCAGATGCAAATGTGGCAAGTGCTTCACGGATTTGTTCAGCTAAGTTGAGCATATTTTCTAAAATTTAACCGTCGATTTGAGGAATAAAAAGCCTGAAGAATTTAGCTCATTCACTCAAATTCAAGAGCTTAACCGAGGGGCACGCTTCAAGCGAATTTCGACCGTTCGACCAACAGCACTAGCCGCCTTGATCAAGGTATCGAGCTGGATAGACAGATTACTCGGGTCCAGCACACGATCAAGCTGCGAGCGACTGGTAGCCATGCGCTGCGCCATGCTGACCTTGCTGAGCTTCCCGCTTTGCATAGCATCGTCGAGCTGCTCTGCCAGCGCTCGTTTCAATGCGCGGGCTTGCACCTCTTCGTAGATGCCATCTTCTTTGAGGAAATCATCAAAGCTGCTGCCCGCATACGGGTTGACTTTAGTTGCTTTGGCCATGTTGCCACTCCTTTAAACGTTTGGTTGCTAGGTCGATATCGGCTGGGTTCGTTTGCTGCGTCTTTTTGATAAAGGCATGCAGCAAAATTATTTCGGATTGCTCTACTGCAAACAACACGCGCGCAATTCGGTTGCCAATCTTGCTGCGCACTTCCCAAATCGGCCCGCGCAAGTGATCGACCCGAGGTTTGCCAATCGGCCATTTGTATTGAACATACGCAATATCTTCTCCAATAGTCTGCCGATCTGACTTATCCAATGCCTTCAGCCATTCGCGCACTGGCTCATCCCCACTGGCAGATCGATAGAAAATTGCCGGGATTTTTCTTGGGGATGACATTGAGCGAATTGTACCTTATAAAGTACTTTCATTCGCCATCTGATTTTCAAAGGGCTGCGGTCTCAGCAGCCATTGTCGGCAGTGGCATTATGTTGGTATGCCACAAGCCTCACTCAACCTAAATTACCTGCGCCGCTACGCCATCTCCCGCAGCCTATTCACACCCACCACACTGCCCAAGGCCATCAAACGCCTAGGCTTCATCCAAGCCGATCCGCTACGCGCTCCCGCTCACGCACAAGATTTGACTTTGCGGCATCGCGTGGTGGGCTATCGGGCGGGGGATTTGGAGGCGCGGTATCCGAAGCTTTCCATTGAAGAAGATTTCTTCGTGAACTATGGTTTTATGTCGCGCGAGTTGCATCATTGGATGCATCGCGCACAGCTCGGTTGGCTTGGTCTGCGGCTCGCGTCAAGCAGGCGCACGAGGTGTTGGCTTTTGTGCGCGAGCGCGGCATCGTGCGGCCAGCCGAGGTGGATGCGCATTTTCAGCATGGCAGTGTGGTCAATTGGTTTGGTGGCACGAGCAAGGCGAGCACGCAATTGCTCGATGGCATGCACTATCGGGGCATGCTGCGCGTGGCGAGGCGGGAGGGGAATTTTCGGCTGTATGCGGTGCGCGAGCATCAGCCCTCGGAACTCGGCCCACATGAGATCATGGATGCGCTGGTGGATGTGATCGTGGCGAAATACGCGCCTTTGCCTGAGGCGAGCTTGGGGCAATTAATCAGCCTGCTACTGCGCGGCGGTGTGCCGCAATGGAGCGAGCAGCGCAAGGCGGCTTTGCAGCGGGCGCTTGAACGCCTGCCCAGCGCGGCGGTGGATGGCATCACATGGCTTTGGCCTGCGGGCGAAAACCCTGCTTCCAAAAAATACGCGGCTGACGAACAGGTGCGCTTGCTCGCGCCTTTTGATCCAGTCGTCTGGGATCGCCGCCGGTTTGAGCTGCTTTGGGGCTGGGCGTATCGCTTTGAGGCTTACACGCCTGCACCCAAGCGCATCCGCGGCCACTATGCCCTGCCCTTGCTGTGGCGCGACTCGGTGATTGGCTGGGCGAATCTGAGCGTGAAAAATGGCGAGTTGATTCCGAAAGTGGGTTTTGTGAAATCAGCGCCGAGGGATTATGCGTTCAAGCGGGCGCTTGAAGATGAGCTGCAACGCCTGTGCGTGTTTTTACATTTAGCGAATTAAGTCAGCATCCGAGCGCGCACGCGATCAACACGCCGTCCTTCAAGGGCGACTATTTCAAAGCGCCAGTCCATCACTTCAATCTGCTCGCCTTTTTGCGGCAAGTGCCCTGCCACAGCCATCAATAAGCCAGCCAAGGTGTTGTAGTGGCCGTCATCTTCGTCGGGCAGATCGTCCTCAATCTCTAAGCGGCTTTTGAGCTCGGCAATCGGCATCAAGCCGTCAAGCTGCCAACTGCCATCAGCATCGCGCGTGGCCCAGGCATCGGCGGCGACTTGGGGTTTGAGCTCGCCGGTGATCGCTTCAAGCAAATCGCGTGGCGTGAGCAAGCCTTGGCATACGCCGTATTCATCCACCACAAAGATCAGCCGCGCTGACTGTTGGCGAAATTGCTCCAACAACTCCATTCCGCTAAGGGTTTCAGGGATGAAGATAGCAGGCGTGCTCAGATCACGAATGGTTTGGCCTGTGTTGCCCGTTTGCTGACGCAACAGGCGTGCCACGCTCACAATGCCAACGATGTTGTCCAACCCACCTTGGCAGACGGGA
>JAAUOI010000331.1 GCA_012036375.1 Allobrachymonas sp.
AATGATACGCCGGGCAGCATGGCTTTACGCACGGAGGGCATTGATGAGCGGCAGCCCTGCGGGGTCTCGGTACACATCAAAAATCACTGTCCACCGACAAAATATGCCGGATTTTGAGGCGGCTGGCGGCTTCGGCAATCGAAGCATCCGCCAAGTCAAACGGAAGCGAAGCAAAAGCGCGTGCTGATTTGCAAAACCGTGGTGATGCTGGCCGCCACAGGCGCATCCACGCTCACCGCCCCACGCTGCACCCAGCGCAGAAAATCAAGCGCGGCCTCATTGTGAATGCGCCGCGCGAGCATGGCGCAAACTTCGATGAGCACGGGCCAGGTGGAGATCAGCTTGGCGCTGGGATTGTTTTGCAGCCAGATGTTCACCGTGTCGTGCCAATGGTCGTGTTTGTTGAACAGCGCCAACAAAGGCCCACTGTCGATCAACACAGCAGTGACTTTGCGGGCCCCAATTCCCACCCGAGCCCCATTTCGGCGGCGGCTCACGCACTTCAAGTGGCGGCTTGTTTTCAGGCGATGGCCAGCTCATCGTGCATCTGCCTCACTCAGGCCGCGCACCGCTGGGCATTTTCTCTGCGGCGATTTCATCCCACACATGGGCAGCATGGCGTTTGCGGTTGCCAGCCAAATCGAGCACCACCCTGCCGCCATAATCTTTGCCAAACAAATCCATGCCCAGCGCATGCGGGCTGGCCACACCCTTGGGCGCGGAGGCCAGATACATCACCAAAGCATCGCGCATGACTTCGCTGATGCTGCGCGCTTCCAGTGCGCAGCGCTCGCGCAAGCTTTCTTCGAGCGGTGAGGGGAGTTTGACGGTGGTGGTCATGGTATTGGCCTAAGACTCAGGAGGTAATACCAATATTATTACCCATTTCTACGCCGCTGGCAAGCCCACCGTGATGCCATAGTCGCGAGCGTATTTCGCGGCTTGTTCGCTCAACGCGCCCAAGCAAACATACATCGCCAGATCTGCCTCCAAAGCTTTCTTTTGCGCAATCAAGGCTTGCAAAGGCTCGATGCCATGCGATCCGGCTTTGTATCGCTTGGCTGCCACCACCGTGCTCTGCCCCGCTTTGCGCAGCAAAAAATCCGCGCCCCCTCGGCTTTTACCGCCCTCCAACCGCTCCACCGCAAAGCCCTGCGCCACAAATTTCGCTTCCAACTCTTTTGCAAACTCAGCCCACGGCAAGCCCGCCAGCCTCTGCGTTTGCGCCTCCCGTTGCGCCGCCGTGGGTTGATTCCACTGCCGTTTGAGCGCCACCAGCCCCGTCACCACGAACGGAAACGTGCCCAAGATGCCAAACACCGCTAAATTTTTGGGCAACAGTGCCAAACTAAGCAAACTCACCACCCCCACGATGATGAAACTGATCCACCACGGATTGCGCAGCAACACCGCAAACAGCGAATTCGGTGCCATTTTGAATTTCATCTGGCCTGCCCTTAAAAAGTTAAACCGAGATTGTCCATGAGGGCGTGGGACTATCGCGAGCGGGTTTTCGAGGCAGTTTTGACCACATTTTGGAAGTCGTAGCGGTGCTACGGCTGAGAAAATGAAGGCAAAAATGCCCGAAAAGCAGCCGCGAGAGCCCACGCAGGCGCGAAGCGCCGCCTCATGGACAATCTCAGTTAAACCACCACCGGCTCGGGCTCCAGCAGGATGCCAAAGCGCTCATACACACTGGTTTGGATCGCCTTGGCCAGCGTCATCACCTCGCCGCCCGAAGCAGGCGTGGCCGTGCCTGTGCCTTTGTTCACCAAAACGAGCGCTTGCTTGTCATACACACCGGCATTGCCCACGCCACGCCCTTTCCAACCACAAGCGTCGATCAACCAGCCCGCAGCCAGCTTGATTTGCCCATCGGCCATCTTGTAGCTCACGACTTTCGGCTCTCGGGCAATGATGTCTGCACACTGCTCGGGGCTGACAAACGGGTTTTTAAAGAAACTGCCCGCATTGCCGATGACTTTTGGATCGGGCAGCTTGGCGCGGCGGATTTGCACCACCCAATCCATGATTTGCTGGGCAGTGGGCACGATCTCAGGCGAAAGATCAGCCCAATCAATAAACTCCTGATTTAATAGCACTCGGCGCAGATTTTCTGCCGGCGAACTGCCAATTTGGCTTAAAAAATCGGCATATTTCCGGCTCAAATCCGCATACGACACTTCAGGCCGCCACGCTGTGGGCAGCGCAAAGCGCACTCGCGTGATGACCGCTTTTCCGAGCAATCCTGTCGCCGTGGCATGCTTAAACACAGAATCCCGGTAGCCAAACGCGCATTGTGCCGCCACCAAAGTAAACGCCTCGCCCGTTTGCAGATTCACCGCATCCAGGCTATGAAAGCGATCTTGCAGCTCTACGCCATACGCCCCAATGTTTTGCACCGGCGCAGCGCCCACGCTGCCCGGAATCAGCGCCAAATTCTCCAGCCCCGGCCAGCCGTTTTCAACCGTCCAAGCCACAAAACCATGCCAATCCTCGCCCGCGCCGGCTTCGACGATGAAATACCTGGCCGTCTCCTCCACCAAACGCTTGCCCATGATCTCCATTTTGAGCACCAGCGGCTTCACATCGCCAGTGAGCACCATATTGCAGCCGCCCCCCAGAATCAAAGGCGGCGCGGCGGCAAAATCCAGCTGCTGGCAAGCGAGCTGCAACAGCTCGGCAGATGAAATCCGCAGCAACTGATGCGCCTTGGCGACGATTCCGAAGCTATTCAAAGCCTGTAGAGGTACATTTTTCTCAATCAACATGCCACAATTGTCGCATCTGAAATTTCCGACTTTTGTGAGACCGCCATGCCCAGCTTTGATACCGTCTGCGAACCCAACCTCGTCGAAGTAAAAAACGCGGTGGACAACGCCGCCAAAGAGATCGCCACCCGCTTCGATTTCAAAGGCACCAGCGCCGCCATTGAGCTCAAAGACAAAGAAATCACCTTGATTGGCGACGCTGATTTTCAGCTCGTGCAAATCAACGATCTACTCACCAACAAACTCACCAAACGCAGCGTCGATGTGCGCTTTTTAGATGCTGGCGACGTGCAAAAAATCGGTGGCGACAAAGTCAAGCAAGTGATCAAAGTGCGCGAAGGCATTGCCACAGAAGACAGCAAAAAATCCAGCGCCTCATCAAAGACAGCAAAATGAAAGTCCAAGCCAGCATCCAAGGCGAAGCGGTGCGCGTCACGGGTGCGAAGCGAGATGACTTGCAAGCGGCGATGGCACTCATCAAGAAAGACATGGCGGATATTCCGCTGTCGTTTAACAACTTTCGGGATTGACGATGCCTTTAGATTTGCATGCTTTTCACAATGCTGATGTCACGGCAAGCCAACGGTCGTCCAATCAACAGGTGATCGTGGCGCAGGATGCGTATAGCAACAAGTTGCGTGATGCGCAGCCCAAGCTCACGCCAGAGCAGAAACGCGCTCGAACACGCGAGATTCAAGCGCAAATT
>JAAUOI010000332.1 GCA_012036375.1 Allobrachymonas sp.
ACGACAGGCGATTTTTTCAGCAGATCAATCACGATGTTGGTGTCGAGCACCAAACGCTCGGGCACAGAAACTCGCTTCATTCCGAAGCGTCGCGCAAAAGGCGGCTGCGGCTGCGCATGCCGCGCACATACGTTTGCGAGTCCACGCCCGCCAAGCTCTCCAGCGGTTCAAGCTTGCCAAAAAAGCCCGCGCATCAGCCACTGGGTCTTTCTCGATCCCTTTTTCCAGCGTGCGGCTGAAGTCAGCTCCGAAATGCTCACGCCTATGCTGCGCGCACGCCGCTTGAGCTGCTCATGCAGCTCGTCCTGAAGATAGATTTGTGTGCGATGCATACTTCATTTGCTCAATCTGATGTATGAAATTATACATCACCATCGCCGATCTGATCACCTCGCCATCACTCTTTGCTGATGACTCGCCCAATCCGCCGCCAAGCCATAGCAGCCACCCGCACCTGAATTCACGGGCGCAGGCGCTGCGAGCCACACTTTGTAAGGCAATCCGGCGCTCATCGTTTGCGCATATTGGATGCCCACCAGCATCTGGCCTCTGAAATCCGGGTTGTGGGTCGTGTAAGCCACACACACCTCATCCCCCGGCTTCACGCCCACCGCGCTACGCTCCACAGACTTCACCACCAGCGTGACTTCCACGGGCTCAGTCGGCCAATCGCTGGGCTTTGAGCAATTGCGCGGATTCGCCGCGCAATTCGCTCTGATCTGCGCATTGTCGTTGCCCAAGCGCTTGACTACTTTCACCTCCACCACCCAAGCCTCTGGCGCTTTGGCGCGTTTGTCTAGCGCGTATTGAGGGTTGGGTATGGCGAAGGCAGAGCCTGTCCAAAGAGCTACCCAAGCCATCCAAATCAATCTACCCATATCAACCACCCCTCGCGCTGCGCCCGCGAGCTTTCGGGTCGTCGGCAAGCACTACACCCGGTAATTCGCCACGTCGGCGTAACTCGTTTGCATAGAGGCACGCTATTAAAAGCCGCAACTGGCGCTCTTGCATGTTGTGGCGAGTCGTTCGCAAACGTTGAATTGTTTCGGTATGTTCGATGCAAATGAGCTTCAGGCATGGTGGGAATACGCCGTGCTACATCAGCAAGGATATCGCGAGGCGTATCCGGTGAAGCTAAAGCAAGCGCCTCCTCTCTTTTGCAGTCTGACGGCTGGGCAATCACACCAATGCTCGCCAAGAAGCACCACGCAAACACAAGGGTTCTCATCCCAAATGGCTTCTGTGCCTTTGGTGTTTGCGATTGCATAGACACCTCGCACTTTACGGCCTGCATCACCCACCCCTCGCGCTACGCCCGTGCGCTTTCGGGTCATCGGAAACTTTATCCTGCGAGACAGCAGGGTTTGGCAAAGCTGAAGCTGATGCATCAACGCGAGAAAAAACTTCTGCAGGTGTGGTTTGTCGCGGTAATTTGTTCCAACTCAGCGCAGCCTCACGTAAAAGTTCTTCAGACAGACTCGTTTGGTTTCCAACTCGCGAAAACACTTCACGAAGCTCAACGTTAATTTGCGCTGGCGTCCAGCCGCCTCTACCTGAAGCAGCCCCTTGGACACCGAGTCGATAGTCAGCAAATGACAAGCGGGCGGGGTGGCGCCTGTACATGGATACACTCGCCCCAGTCCGCAGACCCCGCTCCCAATGACTTAAGACAAGGACTTGATCAGAACCAAAATTTAATAGCGCGTAGCCCTGCCCTTGCGCCACACCGTTCACACAACCACCTTTGTAGTCTTGCGCTCCTTTGAGGTCGGCAGAAATAAAACGGTTTAGAAAAAACGAACAGCCACTTGATGTTGAAACTGAAGCATGATTTGCGCAAGCCTAATCCCGCGATCAACCAACATACAACCCCTACCGCCACCCAACGAAGCGGCCGCATCTCAATTCCCCCCAACAACGCGACAACGGGCACTGATTTCACGGCCCTCAAAGCTGGCATCCATTGCCCAAGCCGGGTCTTTGCATGCGAAATAGTGAATGGCTTCTGCGCCCTTGGTGTGTTGCGTACTGGCTCTGTTGGGGCCTACTTCGTTGGCGCCGAATTGCTGGTTCTCACAATTGAGCCCTGTGAGCCAGCCAGAATCAAGAGCTTTTTCGTCACGCGGCTTGTAGGCGCAAAACACGTAATGCACCTTGTAGGGGCAATTGTTTTTCATCGCGCCAAATAAGCCCGTGAAATCGACTTCCAAGCAGTTGTGCGCCTCCGCCGCCGGATCATGCATACGCCGCCCGCGCCGCTGCGCATCCGCATCCGCTCGCTGCTGCACACTGCGCGCGTTCGCCTGCGCAGCTTGGTTTTGTTGTTGCAGGGCTTGGAGTTGTTGGGGCTTAGCTTGCTGAGAGGACAGTCGTGAGTCATTTGTCTGGCAATTTTGTGGCGAGTTATTTCCAGTATTGCCTTGATTTGCAGTCTGCGTATTATTGGTGGCTGGAATAGATGTTCCCCCACTTGGAATTGAGCCTTGCTGAGAATTCAGCACACATAATACTTCCAAGGATTTCTTAAGACTTACGTAATCAATAGAGCCTGGACGTGCGCTCGCGTATTGCTTGGACTGATCCGTGGAATAGTTAAACTGCGATTTGCGATTATCTTGACTCATCATGATAACGCTTTGCCTTAATTCTCTAGCCCATTGAGCTTCTCGGTTACGAATGTCAGTCTCCATGCAATGGCGATCACGCCCCCAATTAGCTCCGCATGCTTGTTTTAAGTATTCAACTGCAGCTGACGTCTTTTCTTCAAACTCCCTCTCGCAAGCCGCCCTAGCACCCAGACTTGAAAACGTAACAAGGAATACAGTCAAGCAACCTATAAACTTCATACAAGCCCCCGAAGGCTCAGTAAACCATAGTCATTGCCGAGCTGGTAAGTGCTTTTACAAACTTGGTTGCTCTGATTACCCCCTAGCAGAGTGACGGTTGGATCACCGGCCTTAAATGGCTCAGCCAAAAAGCCCACGTGGCCGCCTGTGCCGTCTTTTTCCACTTGCTCAGGCGTACGGTCACGTCTTTTGGATCGCCTTCACCGGGCCCGCGCCTACGCCAGAGCACGACGATACTGCCCAACGGCGCTTTGGCTGTTACGTCTGCTCCCCAGTTTGATTTGTGCCAAGAGCGCGCGCCGGAGTGAATTTTTTGACATCTGGAGTCGCGATGTTTTGCGCTCTCGCCTGCAAAACGCACCATTGGCAAAGGCAGAGCACCATGAGGTGGTGTCATCGTTTTTATCGCCTGCGCCGACTGTGCTGAGGTAAGCCTGAATGCGGCGATTGACAGCCACGCCCGGCAGCTCCTTCACTCCAAACTCGCGAACAGCTTGGCTCACCCAAGGAAAGGCTTGGTGCGCTTCATCGCGAAGCAAATACTTATTTGAAGCCCAGCCTTCAAGCGTGCCGACGCGAACGCGCAGCCAGCTGCGATCTTCATTGGCATCAAGCTCTTCGATCACGC